>JBBAPP010000053.1:0-4859 GCA_040400775.1 Polaromonas sp.
TGCAGGCAGTGGCTTCGCAGCTGTTTTGGCTGGACTCGCCTGGTCTTTGGCATAACGCGCTTGGCGTTCTTTGGCTTGCTCCTGGCGCTGGTTGTATTTTTTAAGTTCTTCGGCAGCAGCAGCCTGTTTGGCGATACGCGCAGACTCTTTGTCTTGATGGCTTTTGAGGCGGGCAGATGCCGCCTCAGATTTGGCTTTTTCGCCGGCTTGTAAAGCTTCGCGGTCAGCCGTTTTTTGGCGGTCGCGAGCCATTCTGTCGGCGTAGTCTTTGACGTCCTGGGCGCGTTTATCAGCTTCCTGTTGCAGCTTTTCAGGGGCCAGCTTGTCCTGAATTTTTTGCAGTTGCTCAGCGGCTTTGGCTTTGCGGGCTTGGTCGTTCAGAACAATTTCTTGACGCCGCAAGTCGGCCAGCGCGTCGCGGCGTCTGACTTTGACCTCCTCAAGGCAACTGTTGACCAAAAATCGTTGGTAGCAAGCGCTGTCTTCCAACGCGCCAGCAGCCTCCAGTTTGGAGCGTTCGGCGCTAATGCGCAAGCGCTCGGCATCACTGCTGGTTTGCGCGTGTCCGTAACAGCTGGCGAGCAACAGGGCTGAAACGATCCATTTTTTCATGTCAGTGTGGTGTCCACGATACGTCTGTCGAGAGCCAAGAACTCCGCTGAGCGCATCTCATTCAGTCTGGAAATGGTGCGGGGAAACTCATGCGCTAGCGGGCCCTCTGTGTACAAGCCCTCAGGCGCAAGCTCTGCTGACATGATGAGCTTGACACGTCTGTCGTACAAAACGTCAACCAACCAGGTAAAGCGCCGGGCTTCAGAGGCCATTCGGGGCGGCATGGCTGGGACATCACTGAGCAACAGCGTATGGAACTGCGTCGCAATCTCCAAATAATCGTTTTGTGATCGGGGTCCACCACACAGCGTTTTAAAGTCAAACCACACCAAACCACCGGCTTTTCGGCGTGCGTAAATTTGGCGGGACTCGATGTGTAGTACCGGGCTGTCGTCTTGCGATTCAGCCAAACGGTTAAAAGCCTCTGTCATCTCTGTATCGGCCTGCGTCCCCAAGGGCGTATGGTAAAGGTTGACCTGTTCCATCGTACGGCGGCGATAGTCAGTACCATGGTCGACGCTGAGAACTTGCAGATGCGCATTGAGCAGCGCAATCGCCGGGAGTATGCGGTCGCGGTGCATGCCGCCGGGGTACAGGTCGTCGGGCTTGAAGTTGGAGGTGGTCACAAAACCCACACCGTTATCGAACAAGGCACTCAAAAGGCGGTGCAAGATCAGGGCATCGGTGATTTCAGCCACATGAAATTCGTCAAAGCAAATCAGTTTGTAGCGCTTGGCCATGCGCTTGCCCAGCTCGTCCAGCGGATTAACAGTACCCGCCAAGTCGCGGAGTTCTCGATGAACTTCGCGCATGAACTCATGAAAATGCAAGCGGGTTTTACGTCTGATGGGGACAGCGTTGTAAAAGCAGTCCATTAAAAAACTTTTGCCGCGCCCTACCCCGCCATACATGTACACACCGCGCGGCGTGTCGGGGTGGTGAATCAACTTTTTGAAAGCGTTGGAGCGATGTATTTTGTACGCTGCCCACTCGCTGGCGCAGCGCTCCAGCGCCTCAACCGCGCGCAACTGAGCGGGGTCAGACACGTAGCCCCTGGCCACCAGCTCGGCTTCATAGGCTTGCATAACAGGCACGGTGCAGCTTTCTGTTTACTATAGTATTAGGAGCTACTTGAACCCGTATTCATTGGCTTAAATGCCTATTTGATACCCAAGACAGGCTAAAAAAATAGCATTTGCCTGGTGGTGCATTAAAAGTTCAACGTACGCTTGCCAACCGCCAGCGCCGCTTCTTTGGTGGCTTCACTGAGTGACGGGTGGGCATGACAAATTCGCGCAATGTCTTCACTGCTGGCCCTGAACTCCATGGCCACCACACATTCGGCAATCAACTCGCTGGCCATCGGGCCGACGATGTGAACGCCCAAGATTTCGTCGCTCACCGCATCGGCCAGCATCTTGACCATGCCGGTGGTGTCGCCCAAAGCCCGCGCACGGCCATTGGCCAAAAACGGGAAAGTCCCGGCTTTGTAAGTTCTACCAGCGGCTTTGAGCTGTTCTTCTGTCTGGCCGACCCAGGCGATCTCGGGGCTGGTGTAAATCACCCACGGAATGGTATTGAAGTTGACGTGCCCGTGTTGCCCAGCAATTCGCTCAGCCACGGCAACGCCTTCATCCTCTGCCTTGTGCGCCAGCATCGGGCCGCGCACCACATCGCCAATCGCCCAAACGTTTGGCAAGTTGGTTTTACACTCACCATCGACCACAATCGCGCCGCGCTCGTCGAGCACCAGGCCGACCGCTTCAGGTGCCAGGCCAATCGTGTTGGCAACCCGACCAATCGAGATGATGAGCTTGTCAACCTCCAGCGATAGCGCTTGGCCCTTGGCATTGGTGTAAGCCACGCTGACTTTTCCCGACCGTCCTGAGCCTGTCGATGGGGTGGACTTGATCTCGCCAACCGTCACACCCAACTCAATCTTCAAACCCTGCTTGGTGAAAGCCTTGTGCGCCTCCTTGGCGATTTGCTGGTCAACCGCGCCCAGAAAGGTCGGTAAGCCTTCAAGTACCGTCACCTCGGCGCCCAAACGCCGCCAGACTGAACCCATTTCCAGGCCAATCACGCCCGAGCCAATCAGGCCCAGTTTTTTAGGTACATCGACCATGCGCAGTGCGCCATCGTTTGACAAAATCATCTCTTCATCAAATGGCGTACCGGGAAGCACGCGCGCGTTTGAGCCGGTCGCCACGATGATGTGCTTGCCGCTGATCACTTCTTCAAGCGCACCCGCCACCTTGATGTCGTAGGGGCCGTCTTTGCCAGCAGCAAACGAGCCACGCCCATGAAAAAACGTGACCTTGTTCTTTTTGAACAGATACAACACGCCTTCATTGTTTTGCTTGACCACCGTGTCTTTGCGGCCAATCATTTTGGCCATGTCCAGGCTCAAACCTTTGACCTCAATGCCATGGTCAGCAAAGTGATGGCCGGCCTGCTCGTAGTGCTCGGATGATTGCAGTAAAGCCTTGGACGGGATACAACCCACATTGGTACAGGTACCGCCCAGCGCGGGGCCACCTTTGGCGTTTTTCCACTCGTCGATACAGGCGACGCTAAAGCCGAGTTGGGCTGCACGAATGGCAGCAATGTAGCCACCAGGGCCACCGCCTATGACGATGACGTCGAATTTTTTGGTTATCATAAATATCTACTTGGTCTCAAACACAGATTTTGAAATGCCGGATTGGCGAATGATAGACATCAAGGTGCCAATGCGTATTCCACGATGGTCAGGAACAGGTACTGTGATGCTGCCATCCGCAGTAGACAATTGCATCACGATGTGGCTGCCCTTTTTGCCTGACTTGAACGAAGCCATGTGCTTCAAGTAAGACGCGGAGTTGACTGCCTGACAAAACTCGCAAGTTACCCAAAAGCGACCTCAATTTGGCTGACATAAATTTCGCCAGAAAGACGCTGCTGAATTTCCTTTAAAGGAGCGCTTTCAAAAAATAAATCAAGCGCTTCTTTTAAGTTGCTTCGCGCCTCTTCGACCGTATCGCCCTGGCTGGCAACATCCAGTTCTGGGCAAAGCGACACATAACCATCGTTTTCTCTTTGAATAATGGCACTTAGCTTCATGACAGTTCCAGTATGAAATTAAAAGTCTAAATATCAAACAACAAGCGAGCCGGATCTTCCAGTGCTTCTTTCATCGCGACCAGACCCAGCACGGCCTCGCGGCCGTCAATGATGCGGTGGTCGTAGCTCATGGCGAAGTAGTTCATCGGACGCACCACGACCACGCCGTTTTCAACCACGGCCCGGTCTTTGGTGGCATGTACGCCCAAAATCGCGGATTGCGGTGGGTTGATGATGGGGGTCGACAGCATCGAGCCAAAGGTGCCGCCGTTGCTGATCGAGAACGTGCCGCCGGTCATCTCCTCAATGCCGAGTTTGCCGTCGCGTGCCTTGACGCCGTATTCAGCAATCTTCTTTTCGATTTGGGCAAAGCTCATCTGGTCAGCATTGCGCAAAATAGGCACCACCAGGCCGCGTGGTGAGCCAACGGCGATACCGATGTCAAAGTAGCCGTGGTAGATGATGTCGTTACCGTCTACCGATGCGTTGAGCAGCGGGAATTTCTTCAGTGCGTGTACTGCCGCCTTGACAAAAAAGCTCATGAAGCCAAGTTTGACGCCATGCTCTTTTTCAAACTTTTCCTGCATCCGTTTACGCATGTCCATCACCGGCGCCATGTTGACTTCATTGAAGGTCGTCAATATCGCGTTGGTCGATTGGGATTGCAGCAGGCGCTCGGCAATGCGGGCGCGCAGGCGGCTCATGGGGACGCGCTGCTCTGGCCTGTCGCCCAAATTACTGGCCTTTGAAGGTGCTGCGACTTGCGGCAATATTGCGACTGGCGCTGCTGCTGGCATAGCGCTAACAGCCGCTGGTTTAGGAGCAGACACTGCACCCAGAACGTCGCCCTTGGTCACGCGGCCGTCTTTACCCGTGCCAGCAACAGAGCCGACAGCCATGTTGTTGTCAGCCATCAGCTTGGCGGCAGCTGGCATGGCAACGCCGGCCATGGCAGCACCTGCAGCAACGGCTGGCGCAGCTGCAGCGGTATGGGTTACAGCGGCTGCCAGGGCAGCAGGTGCAGCAGCAGGGGCAACAGCAACAGCACCTGCACTAGCCTCGGTATCGATCCGGGCGATAACTTGTTCAGCGGCAACGGTGCCGCCATCAGCCACCAACAGTTCAACCAGCACACCGGCTGACGG
>JBBAPP010000053.1:4959-8963 GCA_040400775.1 Polaromonas sp.
TGCGCACCATCTGGCGGCGCAAGATGTGGAAAATCTGGCTGGCTGTTGTTGGCTGCACCACCTGCATGTTGGTGTCGGCTGACAGCTGCATAAAGCGCTCAAGCCGCGCCGATGAGTGCTCTGGCCCCTGACCCTCATAGCCGTGCGGCAGCATCAAGGTGATGCCGTTGACGCGGCCCCATTTGACTTCACCCGAGGCGATGAACTGGTCAATCACCACCTGCGCGCCGTTGGCAAAGTCGCCAAACTGGGCTTCCCAAATCACCAGCGTATTCGGGTCATTGGAGGCGTAACCGTATTCAAAGGCCAGCACCGCTTCTTCGCTCAAAATTGAGTCGATGACGGTAAATGGTGCCTGGTTATCGGTCACGTTTTGCAGTGGCACATAAGTACCGGTGTCAAACTTTTCGCGGTTCTGGTCGTGTATGACGGCATGGCGGTGGGTAAAGGTGCCACGCCCGCAGTCTTCACCCGACAAACGCACGGGATAGCCACTGGCCACAAGCGATGCAAACGCCATGTGCTCGCCCATGCCCCAGTCGACTGGAATCTCGCCCCGGCCCATCGCGGCGCGGTCGTCGTAAACTTTTTTAACCAGGTTATGTGGCGTGACAGTTGCTGGAATAGTGGTGATTTTTTCAGCCAAACGCCGCCACTCAGCCAGCGGGATGGCGGTGTCGCCAGCGTCCGTCCACTTTTTCCCCAGGTAGGGCAGCCAGTCCACCGCGTATTTGCTTTTGAAGTTGGTCAACACCGGGTCAAACGTGCTTTTGCCGGCGTCAAGGGCGGCACGCGTGGCTTTGACCATGTCGTCACCCAGCGTGTCGCCCATGCCCTGGGCTTGTAGCTTGTCGGCATAGAGTTTGCGCGTACCCGGGTGGATCGCAATTTTTTTGTACATCAACGGCTGCGTCATGGCCGGCGTGTCCTGCTCATTGTGGCCAAGCTTGCGAAAGCAAATGATGTCAACCACCACGTCTTTGTGAAATTCCATGCGGAAGTCCAGCGCCAGCTGGGTGGCCAGCACGACCGCCTCAGGGTCATCGCCGTTGACGTGCAGCACGGGGGCATCAATCATTTTGACAACATCGGTGCAGTACAGGGTTGAGCGGCTATCGCGTGGGTCGCTGGTGGTAAAACCGATCTGGTTGTTGATAACGATGTGCACCGTACCGCCGGTGGAATAGCCACGGGTTTCGGCCAGCGCCAGGGTTTCCATCACCACGCCTTGGCCAGCAAACGCGGCATCGCCGTGTACCAGTACCGGCAACACTTGCAGGCCTTTCGGGTCAGCACGGCGGTCCATGCGGGCGCGAACCGAACCTTCGACCACCGGGTTGACGATCTCCAGGTGCGACGGGTTGAAGGCCAGCGTCAAATGCACCGGACCGCCGGGCGTGGTCACGTCCGAGCTGAAACCCTGGTGGTATTTCACGTCACCGCTGGGCAGGTCTTCAGGGGCAGTGTGGTCAAATTCTGCAAACAAATCGGCGGGTACTTTGCCCAACGAGTTGACCAGCACATTCAGCCGGCCACGGTGGGCCATGCCGATGACGATCTCTTGTACGCCCAATGCGCCACTGCGCTGGATCAGCTCGTCCATGCTGGCGATAAAGCTTTCACCACCTTCGAGCGAAAAGCGCTTTTGGCCGACGTATTTGGTGTGCAAAAAGCGCTCAAGGCCCTCAGCAGCGCTCAGGCGGTCGAGGATGTGCAGCTTTTTTTCTTTGCTGAGCGCTGGCTTGCTGCGAATCGTTTCCAGCTTTTGCTGCCACCAGCGCTTCTGGTTTTGGTCGGTGGCGTACATGTACTCGGCACCAATCGTGCCGCAATAGGTTTCGCGTAGCGCGTTCATGAGCTCGCGCAGGCTCATGGTTTCTTTGCCGAAAAAGGTGTTGCTGGTGTTGAACACGGTTTCCTGGTCGGCATCAGTGAAGCCGTAAAACGACGGATCCAACTCTGGAATCTTATCGCGCTCTGCCCGTTTGAGCGGGTCCAGGTCAGCCCAACGTGCGCCGACGTTGCGGTAGGCTGCAATCAGTTGCTGCGCTGCCGTGCGTTTGCGGCCCATTTCCTGGTCAATGCTGGCGACCACCACGCGGGTTTCACCGCTTTTAGCACGCTCGGCAAAGGCATTGACCACTGGCAGATGCGGTACGTCCTTGGAGTCGCTGCCGTCGGCTGCTGGCACATTTTGCAGGGCGTCAAAATATTCGCGCCAGGTGTCTAGAACACTGCCAGGGTTGGCCAGGTAGTTTTCATACATCTCTTCAACGTAGGGCGCGTTACCACCGAAGAGGTAGGTGTTGCCGTTGTAGGCTGCATAGAGCGAAGATGCAGAAACGGGTGGCTGCGGATTTGAACTCATATCGACTGACCTTAGTTTCCCTTGAGGAAACATGAGTGGACACCTGGTGGCCATGAGCCTAGGGTGCCGGTTAATTAAACCTTCCGCTTGCCACGGCTGAACCGATGAGCGGATGCGACTGCGCCGGGAAGGGACTTCAGAAACAACTGGAATTGTGCCACTTAAATGTGACGCGGCGAATCTTCGGGCTAATTTTCGGACTAAGCCAAGCCCGGATTACCCGCTACACCGACCAACTTCGGCGTGTTCGGCTTAACCGGTTGGATGACTTTTTTTGCCTTCAAATAAGTCTCTACCACCTCCCAGACGGGTGGTCCAGCGTTTTTACTGGCCTCCGCCACCGGGGCCCAACCTGCCACCTTGTAGGTTTTGTCCGCCTCGATCAATTTGCCGTTCAGGCGCATATCCTGAATACGCTTGCCCATTTTCGCGCCCGGCTCGCAGGTGTAGGTGAGCCCACCGGTACGCACCATATCGCCGCCCTGCTGGTAATACGGGTCGGGGTTGAAGAGGTTGTCAGCCACGTCTTCCAAAATGGTTTTAAGCACCTCGCCGCGCATGTCTGTCAGCGTGGTCCAGGGATAGCTGATGGCGGTTTGATCCATGAGATGTTCACGCGTGATGCTTTGGCCAGGCAGCAGCGACGTGCCCCACCGGAAGCCGGGGGAAAACGCAATATCAGCGCCCCTGACCTCCATCAGCGCATCCAGAATCAGTTGGTCAAAGGTGCCGTTAAAGTTACCGCGCCGGTACAGCGTGCCCTCGGTAGTTGCCAGTTTTTCAGCCAGTTTGGCTTCGTACGGCGCGCGACCCTTGGCGATCAAAGCGTTCATGTCTTTGTCAGCCGCCAACAAGTTCGAAAAAACCGGCAGCAGGCGGTAGTTAAAGCCGACCACTGATGTGCCTTTGACGTCTAAATCCAGCAGACCCAAAAACTTGCCGTTGCTACCCGCGTTGGTCACGATGGTCTGGCCGCTCGGGTTTTTAACCACCACGGGTACGGGCACGCCATCATGCGTGTGGCCGCCCAGAATAGCGTCGATACCGGTCACGCGGCTGGCCATTTTCAAATCAACATCCATGCCGTTGTGGCTCAGCAGCACCACGGCTTGTGCGCCTTTGCTACGCGCGTCGTTCACGGTTTCCTGCATTTCGCTTTCACGAATGCCGAAGCTCCAATTGGGCGTCAGCCAGCTTGGGTTGGCAATCGGCGTGTAAGGAAAGGCCTGGCCAATGATGGCGACCTGTACCCCGTTCATTTCTTTGATGACGTAAGGCTTGAACACCGCGTCGCCAAAGTCGTTGGTTTTGACATTTTGTGCCAAAAAATCAACTTTTCCAGCAAAGTCACCATCAACGATTTTTTTGATACGCGCTTCACCGTAAGTAAAGTCCCAGTGGCCGGTCATGATGTTGACGCCCAGCAGCTTGCTGGCATCCACCATATCCTGGCCCTCTGACCAAAGCGCAGTGGCGCTGCCCTGCCAGGTGTCGCCACCGTCGAGCAGCAACGCACCAGGCCGTGCGGCTTTGAGCTGTTTGACCAACGTGGCCAGGTGGGCAAAACCGCCGACCTTGCCGTATTGCTTGGCTGCGCGCTCAAAGTTCAGGTAAGTAAAAGCATGCGCTTCGGGGG
>JBBAPP010000053.1:9063-14226 GCA_040400775.1 Polaromonas sp.
TATTGCTTGGCTGCGCGCTCAAAGTTCAGGTAAGTAAAAGCATGCGCTTCGGGGGTGCCGGACCTGATGTGCGCCGCCTTGAGCAAATGCTCGCCCACCAAATGCGGCAGTTGCCCGCGCATTGTGCCTAAGCCCAAATTTACCGAGGGCTCACGAAAATAACTCGGCAGCAACTGGGCGTGGCAGTCGGTCATGTGCAGCAAATGCACGTTGCCCGTTTTGGGGACGTTGTAAAGGCTCCCGGCTTTTGATGCTGCATGAGAATGCAAGGGGAAACCAGCCGCCAGCGCAGCCGCCATGACGCTTGAGAACTCACGGCGGGACAGGTTCATGGCAGCCTTAAAAAATTCGAATACTATTAATTTAGGAGCTGCTTGCGCCCGTATTCATTGAGCTATCGGCATAAAAGACACTTAAAAAGGCCTGGAAAGATCTTTGTTGAAGTTTTTACTGGTTGACCGGAGATTTCGGGTCTAGCAGCAGCGCCATCACGTCTTTGATCTGCTCGACCGTCAGGATATTGGCATGGCCAAAGCGCGGCATACCGGAGCAGGCGTTGTAGGCTTTACTGTTCCACAACTTGCCCCAGGTGTAGTCAACAATCGGTTTGCTGGCTACAGCGGCTGGGTCGCTCACGCCACGTAATTTAGCGTAGTTGTACAGGCTGGGGCCAATCGAGCCATAAGACACTTCGGCCTTGCTGATCTGGTGGCAGTTGTAGCAACTGCCGCCATTGGCTGCTGCAGCGCTGTCGGTCCAGGTCAGGCCGCGCCCGTTTTGGGCAATTTTTTCACCTTCGGCCCAGTTGCCCAGCAGTTTGCCGTCAGCTGGGAATTTCACGGTTTTCAGGTTTTCTTCTTCAATCGCCTTGCCCAGCTTGTCATCCAGCGCATTACCTTCAGAGTCAGAGCATGCCTGGTTAGACGCATCCAGCTGCAGCCTGTCGAGCTTGGCAATGCCTTGTTCGCGAAACGAGCTTTTCAGCACCTGACGGGTAGTTTCATCGACCTGTGCTGATGTGGGCGCCATAGCGCAGCCTGCTAGCAGGCTGGTGGCAGTTAGGGCACAAGCCAAGGCGATGGTTTTTGTGTGGTTTGTTTTCATGAGAGTCAGTCCAATCAACGTTTCAAAGCAGGCGCTGTCGATACGCCGCTCTTGGCGTTCACGCCCATGTACACGCCGAGTGCAATGGTCGCGTCTGACGCGTAACCGGGGAACGGAAAGCGCTGCTGGCGGTAGCAGTCGTTCAAGCGGCGCTGCATGCTCCACAGCTCGCCACCCGAGACGCGATAAGCTGGCCAAGCACCAAAGCCAACGCTGGCGCTGGGCTGTTTGGTCAGGTTGGGCAGGTCTTGCAGGCGGACCCGTTTGTTATCTTCACTGTGGCAAGACGCACATGAAAAATCCATTGGCCCGCCGCGTAGATAAAAAACTTTTTTCCCAACTTCATACATCAGCTTTTCTTGCGCATGGGTTTGCGGAAGGTTGAACTTCATGTCTTTTGATTCAGCGGAAATGTAAGCTACCAGCGATTCCATGTTTTTTTGCTCACCTTCACCAAAACGGGTCTTGGCAATGTCGGCGGCATTAAAACCCTGCTGAACTTCCAGGCAGGTCAAAAGGCGCGACTCCAAGTCTTGTACCCGCTGGGTGTCTGCAAAAAAGCGCGGCAGCTCTACAAACGCGCCCTTCACCACCCCTGCGCCCTTACCCAAATCGCACTTTTCAAGCGTCGCATTTTTAGGGCCTCGCGCCTGCTTCCACAGGATTTCGCCTTTGGCTTCAAACAGCTCGGCTGGGTTGCCATCAGCCAGCATGGCGCGGTATTCAGCAATGCCTTCAGCGGTGGTTTTTTGAGCGCTGGCAAGTGGGCTGATCAGCACAGCCGCAAAGCCGAGTAGACAGGTGATGAGGTAAGTTTTCATAGTGTTTTTTACGACACCAAGGCTTCATCGGTGCGCTTGTCGCCCCGGTTGTCGATCCAGGTCACCGCCACTTTGTCGCCCGCTTTGCCGCCTTTGAAGCTGAACTGCATATACGGGTTTTTCGACACCGCCGTGCCCCACTGGGCGCTCATCACAGGTTTGCCGTTGTGGGTGGCGCTGATCGACTGGATAAACCAGGCCGGTACGGTTTTACCCGCTGCATCCCTGCGCTGGCCGCTTTCCATCTCGTGGCCCACCAGCACCCGCACCGTGGTTTTATCGCCTTGGGCTTGCGCCCGGATTCGCATTGGATCTGACATATTTTTCTCCTGAATTTTTGACGCAGTTATAGGCTTAACCGCCACAGCCGCCAAGAGTTACTTTGACTTCTTTGACCGAGTAATAAAACTTGTCACCCGCCTTGGCGAGCGCGTACACGTTGGAGGACTGGCCCATTTTGATATTGGTCGACACATTGGCATCGGTGCCAGCAGGCACGTCGAACATGGCGGCCAGTGCGCTGGGGTTTTTCTCGACCACAAAGGCGATTTGGGTGGTGTTGGCAATATTGCTTTGTGCACCAATGCGAACCACATTGCCATTTTCAGCAATTTCGGGGGCTTGCAAGACCAGGTCTTTGCTTTCAATGGGCGCGCTGGTTGAACCCATGGCTTTGGCGGCTTCAGCCAAGGTTTTGCTGTCAAAAGCAGCTTTATTCCAGCCGGGTGCGCCCTGCGCGTGTGCGGCTGGCAAAGCTGTTGCAGCAGCAATAGCCACCGCAGTGACACCTGAATGGTGCAAAAAATCACGACGTTCCATGGTTGACTCCTTGAATACAAAACTTAGCATTAGTTAACACAATTAGACACAATAAAAGCCGCTGGCGAAACAGTACAAATCCTAGGTTTCTAGGGCGGCATGCCGCCGATGAGCCATTTTGCAACTTGGGCGGCTTCATCCAGACTCAAGGCCTGGGCCGGCATCGGGATCGCACCCCACACACCTTGCCCACCTTGCTTAATTTTGCCCGAGATCAAATTCAGGGCGTCGCTACGGGTTTTATAACGCCCTGCAATGTCTTTTAATGAGGGGCCCACCAGTGGGGTACTCATGCCGTGGCAGGCCAGGCAGGCGTTCTTGTCAAGCACAGGTTTGATCTGCGCCAGCGTTGGAACCCCATCCGCTATGTTTTCAGGAGCTGATTGCGCCCGTATTGATTGGGATAAAGGCATATTTGATGCACTATTTTGGCTATTTTGAGCAGTTTTCAGCGCTTTTGGCTCTAAAGTTTCTAAACCACGACTCGCACCCAAGGCTCTAGACTGCTCGGCCAAGTTGCCATGCGCATCCCGAGCATGCTCGGGCAGGCTGCTGAGCACTGCCGTTTGCACCGCGCAGTTGTTCATGCAGTGGGAGCCCTGCACGTCAGGTTTGATGCTGCCGCCCAAATCCTTGCCCGGCCACAAACTGTGCGCAGTTGTCATACCGCCCCGGTTAGGCAATCTGGCCTGCACCTCACGAATATTGCTGTCGCTGAGAACGAAATCAGCAGGCAACACATTGCTGAGATGCAAAATATAGGCGGTGCTGGCGTAGACCTCATCCACGCTGAGTGATTTGGGTGCGTTCCACGGCATGGCGCGGTTGATGTAGTCCCACAAAGTTGACAAAGTAGACAGTTTCATCACGGTGGTGCGCTGCGGCTGGTTAGCACCTAACAGCAGGCTTTTGACGCGTCCGGTTTTCATGTCTTCAGGCGTTGTGCCACCCGCAATCGGCGTAAAAACTTCAGACGACTCGCCAAAATGGCCGTGACAGGACGCGCATTGCGCCTCCCACACCACTTCGCCTTGCTGCACACTGCCCTGCCCCTTGGGCAAGCCTTTGAAGTCTGGCCGCACGTCAATGTCCCAGGCTTTGATTTCTTGCGGCGTGGCGGCGCGACCAATGTTTTGATACTTTGGCGTTTGAGCATAAGAAGTTCCCACCGCAGAGGCGCAGAGAACGCAGAGAACAGCAGAGAAAAATCTTTTAAATACCTTTTGACTTATTCTGCGCAGCTCTGCGTTATCTGCGCCACTGCGGTGAAGGTTTTCAACCCACTTGAACATTTTTCACCTCGCCGTTCTCGCCCAACAGCCAGGACTGAATGGCATTGTTGTGATAGATACTGCGCCCACCGCGCACCGCCCGCAGCGCTTGCACGGTGGGCTGTATGTGGCCGGTATCGTCAACCGCCCTGCTTTGCAGAATCACGGGTTTGCCGTCCCACACCAAATCAGTACTGAAGCGGGTCAGGCATTTGGCCAGTACCGGGCCTTCGAGCCGCGCGGTCTTCCAGTTGCGGCCAGCGTCAATCGAGACATCCACTCTTTTAACCTTGCCGCGTCCACTCCAAGCCAGGCCGGTGATGCTGTGAAAGCCTTTTTGCAGCACCACTTGACCGCCGCTGGGCGAGGTGATGACGCTTTTAACTTCCTGAACGCCGCTGTACTGGCGGTGGGTACCGTCGGGCAGCAAGTCGATGTAATGCAGGGTTTCGTCTTTTGCAGCATATGGCTTGTCGCCCACTTCAATCCGCCGCAAGTATTTAATCCAGCTCACGCCCTGTATGCCGGGAACGATCAGGCGCAGCGGGTAGCCGTTTTCAGGCCGCAGCATTTCACCGTTTTGGCCATAAGCCACCAACACTTCTCCGCTTTGAATCAGGCTCACGGGGATGGTGCGCGTCATACCCGAGCCGTCGGCACCCTCAGCAAGAATAAATTTACCGCGTTTTAAGTTTGCGCCGCACATTTCTAGCAGCGTGATCAGCGGTACACCGGTAAATTCACTGCAACTGATCATGCCATGCGTGTACTGCACAGTCGGCACGGCGGTGTTGTTCCACTCCATCGCGGTGTTGGCACCGCATTCAATAAAGCACATACGGCTGACGCTGGGCAGGCGCATGATCTCGTCCATGTCAAATACCATCGGGCGTTTGATCAGGCTGTCGTCAGAACCGTTGACCATCAGGCGGTGTTTGCTAGGGTCAATGTCCCACCAGCCCTGGTGGTGTCGTTCAAAGTGCAAACCACTCGGCGTGATGATGCCAAACAGCGATTGCAGCGGCGCAAAGCTCACGCTGGCTGCGCCTATCCGGGTCAGACCTGGGCTTTCGCGGCGCTGCAGATTTTTTTCAAACGCGCTGGGCAGGCCGTAGGGGCGAGACGCAACGGGTTGGCCCAAGCCTTTG
>JBBAPP010000054.1:0-14225 GCA_040400775.1 Polaromonas sp.
TATGGCCCGATCACCGACAACGCTGGCGGGATTGCCGAGATGGCCGACATGCCGCCTGAAGTACGCGCCGTGACCGACCCATTAGATGCTGTGGGCAACACCACCAAAGCCGTGACCAAAGGCTACGCGATTGGCTCCGCCGGCCTGGCCGCGCTGGTGCTGTTTGCTGATTACACGCACAAGCTGGAAAGTTACGGCAAAGCCATCAGTTTCGACCTGAGCGACCCGATGGTTATCGTCGGTTTGTTCATTGGCGGTTTGATTCCCTATTTGTTTGGTGCGATGGCAATGGAGGCTGTGGGCCGTGCAGCGGGCTCGGTGGTGGTTGAAGTGCGCCGCCAGTTCGCGGATGGCCTGATCATGGCGGGCAAACGCAAACCCGACTACAGCGCAGCGGTTGACATGCTGACCACTTCAGCTATCAAGGAAATGATCATCCCATCGCTGCTGCCAGTCGTTGTGCCGATACTGGTTGGCCTGCTGCTGGGCCCCA
The DNA here is from genome assembly GCA_040400775.1 of Polaromonas sp. Lineage (GTDB taxonomy): Bacteria > Pseudomonadota > Gammaproteobacteria > Burkholderiales > Burkholderiaceae_C > Polaromonas. The sequence goes on from JBBAPP010000054.1 coordinate 494, forward strand.
AAGCCCTGGGCGGTATGTTGATGGGTACCATCGTCACCGGTTTGTTCGTAGCCATTTCGATGTGTACTGGCGGCGGCGCATGGGATAACGCCAAGAAGTACATTGAAGACGGCAACCACGGCGGCAAAGGCTCTGATGCCCACAAAGCCGCCGTGACTGGCGACACCGTGGGTGACCCCTACAAAGACACCGCTGGCCCGGCGATTAACCCACTGATCAAGATCATCAACATTGTGGCGCTGCTGATTGTGCCGCTGGTGGTGAAGGTTCACGGTGGTGACGCGGTTGCAGCACCGGCCGCCCCGATGGCAGCGCCTGCGGCCATCAGCGCACCAGCTGCTGTGCCTAGCGTGCCAAATGCTGCTGCACCGGTGTCGTCCATGCCCAGCCCGGCAAGCACCACGCCTACAGCCGCAAAATAAGCTGAGGAGCTTTTTCCTGAAAGCCCGCAGCAGCGGGCTTTTTTACGCCTTTGCGTCGCCGATTGGCTTTAATTGCACGCCATTTGACGCAAAATAGTTGGCATGCAATTGAATTACATCGCCAACACTTCTATCCCTTCTTCTTCCGGTAAAACCATCCCCGTTATTGACCCATCAGACGGCCAGGTGTTTGATGAGATTCAGCGCAGCCATGCGCCGGACATCCACACCGCCGTCACTGCCGCGCGGGATTGCTTTGACTTGGTGTGGCAGCACCTCAGCGCCGCCGAGCGTGGGCGCTTGTTGATGCGTCTGTCAAACAAAATAGCCGAGCACGCGGACGAGCTGGCGTTGCTGGAGCAGCGTGATTGTGGCAAGCCCGTGAAGCAAGCCAAGGCAGATGCGGCGGCTTTGGCCAGGTACTTTGAGTTTTACGCAGGTGCCTGCGACAAGCTGCATGGCGATACCCTGCCCTATCTGAACGGCTACAGTGTGATGACCTGGCGCGAACCGCACGGTGTCACAGGCCACATCATTCCGTGGAACTACCCGATGCAGATTTTTGGCCGCAGCGTGGGTGGAGCACTCGCTGCTGGCAACGTATGCGTCGTCAAGCCGAGTGAGGACGCGTGTTTGTCATTGATTCGCGTAGCGCAATTGGCAGCTGAAGTCGGCTTTCCGGCGGGGGCGATCAACATCGTCACCGGCTACGGCCACGAGGTCGGCGACGCGCTGGCGCGGCATGCCGGCATCGACCACATCAGCTTTACCGGCAGCCCCAGCGTCGGCACATTGATTCAACAAGTCGCAGCCGAGCGCCACTGCCCGGTCACGCTGGAACTGGGCGGAAAAAGCCCGCAAATCGTTTTTGCTGATGCTAATTTGGACGAGGCGATACCGACCATCATCAACGCCATCACTCAAAACGCCGGGCAAACCTGCTCGGCTGGCGCACGCTTGCTGGTTGAGCAAAGCATGTACGAGCCTTTGCTGGAGCGGCTGGGCAAAGCCTTTGAAGCCCTGCGCGTCGGCCCCGCCGCGATGGACCTGGACGTCGGCCCCCTGATCCGCCAAAGCCAGCAGCAGCGCGTGTGGGACTTTTTAAGCGATGCCCAAGTGGCTGGCATACCGATGGTGGCGCAAGGCCAGATTGTTGACGAAGCACCCGATACCGGTTTTTACCAGGCCCCCACCCTGCTGCGCGACGTGCCCGTAGCGCACCGCCTGGCACAAGAAGAAGTGTTCGGGCCGGTGCTGTGCGCCATGCGCTTTGAAGACGAAGCCCACGCGGTAGAGATGGCAAATGCCACCCCATTCGGACTGGTCGCAGGCGTCTGGACACAAGACGGCGCACGCCAGTTCCGGATGGCCAAAAAGGTACGTGCTGGCCAGGTTTTCATCAACAACTACGGTGCAGGCGGTGGGGTGGAACTGCCATTTGGCGGCGTGAAATCGTCTGGGTATGGAAGGGAGAAGGGGTTTGAGGCGCTGCTTGGGTTTACGACTTTAAAAACGGTGGCGGTCAAGCATGGTTGACCTCATGCGCATCTGATGTAACCGAGATTGTCCATTGGCGTTAGATCCGTTCGGGCTGAGCCCTTCGACGTGCTCAGGACAGGCTTTGTCGAAGCTTTTAGCTATCGTAAAAATCCCCTCGACAGGCTCAGGGCGAACGGTCTCATAAACAATCCCGGTTTAACCTATCATAGAGACCTCAAGCACACCTCAAGCCCGTAAAATATGGGCGTAATTAGCTCCTAATTAAATAGCAAACCATACCCAACAACTACACACCATGAGACTAAAAAACAAATCCATCATCGTTACAGGCTCTGGCGGCGGCATTGGCGAGGGCATTGCCCGGCGACTGGCGGCTGAAGGGGCTAGCGTTATCGTCAATGACATCAACACCGCCATGGGCGAGGTGGTGGTGGCTGCGATTGTTAAAGCCGGTGGTACGGCTTCGTTTTTTCAGGCCGATGTGACGCATTCAGCGCAGGTTAAGGCGCTGGTGGCAGCAGCAATCGCACGCTACGGCAAGCTCGACGTGATGGTCAACAACGCGGGCTGGACACACCGCAACCAACCGGCGCTTGATGTGAGCGAGGACGACTTTGACAAGTGCTATGCCATCAATGTCAAAAGTATTTACCTCAGCACCATTCACGCCGTGCCGCATTTCAAGGCCCATGGCGGCGGCAGTTTTATCAACATTGCGTCGACCGCAGGGGTGCGCCCCCGCCCGGGCTTGACCTGGTACAACGGCAGCAAGGGCGCGGTGATCACCACCTCTAAATCGTTGGCGGCTGAGCTGGGGCCAGACAACATCCGGGTCAACTGCATCAACCCGGTGTTCAACCCTGATACCGGTTTGTCCGCCGAATTTGCGGGAGGGCCGCTGAACGAGGAGCGCAAAGCCAAGTTCAGAAGCAGCATTCCGCTGGGGCGTTTTTCAACCGCGCTGGATGTGGCCAACGCGGCGCTGTACCTGGCCAGCGACGAGGCGGACTTTATCAGCGGGGTGTGTATTGAGGTGGATGGGGCGCGCTGCGTTTAATGGTTTTAATTAAAAATCTTTTTGATGGCAAAATACTTTTTATGAATTGAGTCAAAAGGATTTGCCATGATTGCCCTCACCCTTCGCCTGCCTGAAACGCTCCAAAGCCGCCTAAAGCAAAGCGCTCAAACAAACCATCGTTCTATCAACAAGCAAGCAGTGGTGTTGCTTGAGCAGGCATTGGGCGCGCAAACTGCAGCGACGGCTGTGCCCCAAGACGTCATAAACCGCCGAATGGCCGCTTTGATGGCAATCGGCAAGTCCTTCTCTGAACTACAGGTTATTGATCCGCGTAGCGACGATGACATCATGGGTTATGACAACTTCGGTTTGCCGACATGAACAACATGCCAGTGATGGTGCTGGACACCTCAGCCATCATGTCCATCTTGCGGCAAGAGGACGATGCTGCACAAATGGCCGCTGGCATCGCAGCTGCCAGTGGCGTGTGCATCAGCGCGGTCACGCGCCTAGAGGCCTTCACAGTGGCGATGGCCCGTGGCGACATCGGTAGCCAAAAGTTGGCTGAACTCTTAGACCAGCTGTCGCCACAAGTTATCGCCTTTGACGAAATTCAATCAAGCCTTGCGGTAACCGCTGTCAAAGCATTTGGTAAAGGCCATCACCCTGCACGCTTGAACTTTGGCGACTGCTGCGCCTATGCGCTGGCCAAGTCGATGAACTTGCCACTTTTATACAAGGGCAATGACTTTGCACAGACAGATATCGTCTCGGCTTTGGCGTAAGCTCACAGACCCATGACCGCCCGCATTATTCCCATCGTCAATCAACTCTCAGCCCAGTTGGCCAGCAATTTGGCAACTGACTTGGCAACGCAACCCGTCCCAGCGACCGGCTTGCTGACAGACACCCTGGCCCGCCCTTTGCGCGACCTGCGCATCAGCGTCACTGACCGCTGCAATTTCAGGTGCAGCTACTGCATGCCGAGTGAGGTGTTCAACAAAGACTATGCTTTTTTGCCGCAAACAGCGCTTCTCAGCTTTGAAGAGATTGCCCGGCTAGCGCGCATTTTTGTGGCGCATGGGGTTGAAAAAATTCGCCTCACAGGTGGTGAACCACTGCTGCGTAAAAACCTCGAAGTGCTGATTGAAATGCTGGCCAAGATGACCACGGTTGAAGGCAAGCCGCTGGACATCACGCTGACCACCAACGCATCGCTGCTGGCTAAAAAAGCCCAGTCACTGAAAGACGCTGGCTTGCAGCGCGTCACTGTCAGTCTGGACGCGATGGACGACGCGATTTTTCGCCGCATGAACGATGTGGACTTTCCGGTGGCCGATGTGCTGCGCGGCATTGAGGTGGCCAACCAGGTGGGGCTGCTGCCGATCAAGATCAACATGGTGGTCAAGCGCGGAACCAATGACCAAGAAATTCTGCCGATGGCAAAACACTTTCGCTATTCCGGCAATGTGCTGCGCTTTATTGAGTACATGGACGTGGGCGCAACCAACGGCTGGTGTATGGACGAAGTGCTGCCTTCCAAACAACTGGTTGAACGCATCCACGCTGAATTTCCCGTGATGGCGATTGACGCCAACTACTTGGGCGAAACCGCCGAGCGCTGGCGCTATGCCGACGGTGGCGGCGAAATTGGTGTTATCAGCAGCGTGACCCAAGCGTTTTGCAGTGACTGCAACCGGGCGCGGCTGTCAACTGAAGGCAAGCTGTTTTTATGCTTGTTTGCCAGCCAGGGACATGACTTGAGGGCCTTGCTGCGGGGGGACCACAGCAGCAAATTGAGTGACGACAAAATCGCCAGCGCTATTGGCCAGATTTGGCGCAAGCGCGGTGACCGTTATTCAGAACTCCGGGCGATGCTGCCTGCTGACACGCAAATCAACGACGGGAAAAAGCGCGTCGAAATGAGCTACATAGGTGGATAAATGGACAACGAAGATATCAAACCGCCGCTGCACACAGAAGCCATCACCGCTGTCATTTTGGCGGGTGGGCGCGGCTCGCGCATGGGCGGGGCTGACAAGGGCATGCAAAACTTTAATGGCATACCACTGGCGTTGCACGCGCTACTGCGGATCAGCCCACAAGTGGGCGAAGTGATGATCAACGCTAACCGTAACCATGCCGCGTATGAATCGTTTGGTGTGTCGGTGTGGCCGGATACCACCAGCATGGGTGACTACGCAGGACCACTCGCCGGTTTTATGACCGGGCTGGAGCACTGCGAAACGCCCTACATGCTAACGGTCCCGTGCGACACGCCGCTCTTTCCGCATGACTTGGTGGCACGCCTGGCCGACGCACTGGAACAACAATCAGCCGATTTTGCCGTGGCCAGCGCGCCTGAAGAAGACGGCCAATCGCGCCCACAACCTGTGTTTTGCCTGATGGGCACGCACATGCTGGAAAGCCTGCACCGCTTTACCCAAGGCGGTGGCAGAAAGATTGATGCCTGGACGGCGCAGCACAAAGTTATACATGTGCCGTTTAACCTGCCCGGTGATGATGCGAAAGCGTTTTTCAATGCCAATACGCTGGCTGAATTGCATCAGCTCGAATCGCGTGCGTCGTGATGAAAACGCTGGCTCAGATTGCCGCTGAACTAGAGGCTTACGACCCCCAGGCGATGGCTGCTGATGATGTGCTGCGATTTCTGGCAAAGCTTGTCACACCCGTGCAAGTCACTAGCCATGTGCCCTTGTTTGAAGCGCTGGGCCGGGTCTTGGCTGCCGATGTTGTGTCACCTTTTGATGTGCCGCCGCATGACAACTCAGCGATGGACGGTTATGCCTTTGATGGGCAGCAAATCAGCGATGCGCCTTTGACATTGCAAGTTATGGGTACAGCATTTGCAGGTAAGGCCTGGCAGGGCACTGTCGCAGCCGGGCAGTGCGTCAAGATCATGACTGGAGCCATCATGCCGAAGGGCTTGGAGACGGTCGTCCCGCAAGAGTTTGTATCCGTTAGCACTGCGCTTGTCGAAGTGTCTGATGCGGCTTTGACAAGCTCAGCCCGAACAGATTTCATCACCATCCCAGCCCAGTTGCTAAAACCCGGTGACAACCGCAGGCACCGCGGTGAAGATTTGATGCAGGGCAAACCTGCTCTCTTAAAGGGTGAGGTGCTGACCCCTGCAAGGCTTGGTCTAGCAGCCTCTTTGGGTCTTAAAACAGTGCCCTGCTACCGTCAACTACAGGTTGCGTACTTTTCAACCGGCGACGAAATTTTGTCCCTCGGCGAGCCAACGCGTGAAGGCGCGGTGTACGACAGCAACCGCTACACCGTCTTCGGTCTGTTGACACGGCTGGGCTGCCAAGTGATCGACATGGGCGTGATCCGCGACGACCCCACAGCGCTGGAAGCCGCCTTTACCCAAGCCGCAGCGCAAGCCGACGCCATCATCACGTCTGGCGGTGTCAGCGTGGGCGAGGCTGACCACACCAAGGCGATGATGAAAAAGCTCGGCGACGTGGCCTTTTGGCGGATTGCCATGCGGCCAGGCCGACCGATGGCCGTGGGGCGCATTGCACAACACATTTTAGCGCCTTTTTTAGGCATGAAATCGGCCTCTAGCCCAATAAATACGGGTGCTAGTAGCTATGAAAATAATAGTGATACAAACGCCTGCATTTTGTTCGGCTTGCCCGGTAATCCGGTCGCCGTGATGGTGACGTTTCTGGCTTTTGTGCGCCCTGCCCTGTTGCAGATGATGGGTACAACAGCAGCACCGCAACCCCTCCTCAAAGCCCGCAGCCAAGAGGCCATGCGTAAAAAACCGGGCCGGACTGAATACCAGCGCGGCTGGGTGTCTAACGCAGCCGATGGCTCGCTTCAAGTCAAAACTACTGGTAACCAGGGTTCAGGCGTTTTAAGCTCGATGGCTGAGGCCAATGGGTTGATTGTTTTGCACCATGCGCAGACAAGCGTGGCAGCTGGCGATGCGGTAGATGTACTTATGTTTGACGGTGTGATTTAAAAGTTCAAAGCCGTTCAACGCTGACAGAAGAAGAGCGCGGCACGCGCGGAGAACCCATGCCGTTGATTTTTTCAAACTTATAAAACTCCGCGTCCTCGATTTTTAACGCTTCCCCTGCGTGTTGGAATCCCCGTAGTGAAAATCTACTTTGCCGCATATTCTGGGTGGATCGCAGCATCCGGCTCTTCTTTCGCCACAGCCGTATTCGCCCCCGGTATCGCCTTGCGAGCAAACAGCGTGTACATGGTCGGCACTACAAAAATCGTCAGCAATGTGCCAAGCGACATGCCGCCCACAATCACCCAGCCAATTTGAATCCGGCTTTCAGCTCCCGCACCCGTGGCCAGTGCCAGCGGTACAGCGCCCAGCACCATGGCGCCGGTTGTCATCAGAATCGGGCGCAAGCGCTGGCTGGAGGCTTTGATCAGTGCATCCACCATGTCCATGCCGTCAGCACGCAACTGGTTGGTAAATTCAACAATCAAAATGCCGTGCTTGGTGATCAACCCGACCAGCGTGATCAGGCCAATTTGTGAATACACATTGAGCGAACCGCCAGACCATTTGAGCGCCAGCAGCGCACCAATCATCGACAGCGGCACTGACAGCATGATGACCAGCGGATCAACAAAACTTTCAAACTGCGCGGCCAGCACCAAAAAGATAAACACCAGAGCCAAAACAAACACCACAGCCAATGCACCCTGTGAGTTTCTAAACTCCCGCGATGTACCGTTCAAATCGGTGGTGTAGCCGGTTTTAAGTACTTTGGCCGCCGTGTCATTCATAAATTTGAGCGCTTGACCCAAGGAGTAATCAGGCGCCAAGCTGGCGGTAATGGATACTGAGCGGCGCTGGCCAAAGTGGTTCAGTTCGCGCGGCGATACGCTCTCGCGCACCTTGACCAGCGCTGACAGCGGAATCATCGTGTCGTTACGGCCGCGCACATAAATGCGTTCGATATCTTCCGGTGTGGTGCGACCACGCGCTTCGGTTTGCACAATCACGTCGTATTGCTCTGCATCGCGTTTGTAGCGCGTCACGTTGCGGCCGCCCAGCACGGTTTCAATCGCTTTGGCTACGACCTCGACACTCACGCCCAGGTCAGCGGCTTTGTCGCGCACGACCTCAATCCGTAGCTCGGGTTTGTTTAAACGCAAGTCTGCATCAGGCGACACGATGCCGGGATTTTTAGCGATCTCTTCCAGCATCTGACGCGCCACAGCGTTCAGGTTTTGGTAGCTGTCAGAGGTTTGAATCACAAAATTAACGGGTCGCTCGCGAAAGCCCTGGCCCAGCGAAGGCGGTGTGACGGTAAACACCGTGACGCCAGGCAGGCCACCGAATTTAGGTTGTAATTCACGCGCCAGGTCCATGGTGGTGCGCTGGCGGTTTTCCCAATCTACCGTGCGGTACACCACACTGCCCTGCGCCACCGTCGGGTTGCCGACGTTGGCAAAAATACGGTCAAACTCTTTGTACGGTTGGCCAATTCTTTCAACCGCCTGGGCATAACGGTTGGTGTACTCCAGGGTTGCGCCATCTGGCGCGGTGATGTTGGCCAAAATCACGCCACGGTCTTCCAGCGGTGACAGCTCTTGCTTCATGCTGGGGTACACCAGCACAATCGCCACGCCGCTGGCCAGCATCACGCCTACTACCAGCCAGCGGGCTTGCAAAACCACGCCTTTTATGCGTTGACCCAGGCCTGGCTTGGTGCCGCGAATCGGCGCTCGCGCCGTGACAACCCAGCGCAAGGCCACGCTATAGCTGTCTGACATGCGGGTCAACAGGCGTTCCATGGTGCGGTCAAACCAGTTGGGCTTGGGATTGTGTTTAAGCAGTTGGCTGCACATCATGGGCGTCAGTGTCAAGGCCACAAAACCCGATACCACTACGGCCCCGGCAAGCGCCAAAGCAAACTCAACAAACAAACGGCCTGTACGGCCGGGCGTAAAAGCTAACGGCGCGTAAACCGCCACCAGCGTGGCTGTCATGGTGATCACGGCAAAGCCGATTTCACGCGCGCCCTTGATACTTGCCGAAAACGGGTCCATGCCCTCTTCAATGTGCCGGAAAATATTCTCCAGCATCACAATCGCGTCGTCAACGACTAAGCCAATAGCCAGCACCAGTGCCAGCAGTGTGAGGGTGTTGATGGAAAAACCAGCCAGTGCCATCAAGGCGAAAGTACCGACCAAGCTGACAGGAATCGTCACGATAGGAATCAGCGAGGCACGGAAGGTTCGCAGAAAAACGAAGATCACCAGCGCCACCAAAACTACGGCTTCAATGATGGTTTTATAAACGTTTTTAACGGAGCGATCAATAAAAACCGAGTTGTCGTTGGCGATGTCAATCATCATGCCAGGCGGTAAATCAGCCTTCAGCTTGGGAATCGCCTCGCGCACACCTTTAGACAACTCCAGCGGGTTGGCCGTGGCCTGACGAATCACGCCCACAGCCACCGCAGCTCGGCCATTCAGGCGGACCGCGGTGCGCTCCTCAGCGGCGGCTTCTTGCACGCGGGCCACGTCACGCACTTTGACAGAAAAGCCGTTCACGTTCTTCACCACAATGTCGCCAAACTGCGCAGGCCGGATCAAATCGGTTTGCGATGTGACACTGAACTCGCGCTGCTGCGACTCAATACGCCCGGCTGGTAATTCCAAATTGCTGCGGCGTATGGCGTCTTCCACATCCTGGGTGGTGAGCCGGTATGAGGCAAGCCTGTCGGTATCCAGCCATACCCGCATGGCGTATTTACGTTCGCCAAAAATACGTACGTCCGCCACACCCGTAACGGTTTGCAGGCGCGACTTGACGACCCGGTTGATCAGGTCATTGATTTGCAGCTGGTTGAGTGTTTCACTGCTGAAGGCCATAAAGATTACCGGAAAGGCATCGGCCTCGACCTTGGCAATCACGGGCTCATCAATCGCCTGCGGCAAGCGGTTGCGCACGCGAGAGGTGCGGTCGCGTACCTCGGCGGCGGCAGAATCAGCGTCTTTTTCTAACCTGAATCGCACCGAGATCTGCCCTTGTTCGGCACGGCTGATCGAGGTGATGACATCGACACCGTCAATACCCGCAATCGAGTCTTCCAGCGGCTTGGTAACTTGCGACTCCATCACCTCGGCCGACGCGCCGGCATAGCGCACGCTCACGGTGACGACAGGCTCGTCAATCTTGGGATATTCGCGTACCGTCAGGCGGTTAAAACTGACCGCACCAATCAGCACAATTAAAAGCGACAGCACGGTGGCAAACACTGGGCGGCGAATCGAAATTTCAGCCAGTTGCATGACAAAACCTTTGGTTGACGTGGATGGTTTTTTCGCTCATTGGTAGATGCACAGCATCAAGCTGGTTTGCGCGAGGGATTACCCTTGGGCTTGTCGTCAGCCATCTGTTCGTCGCATGGGTTCGGGCCTGTGCTAGCAGGCGCACCCGGCTTACCGACCACCGCCAGACTTTTGCCAGCTGTTGCACCAGCTGGTGCCGCCAGCGGGCTTGAGGCGGCAGGCTTGGCCGCACCGGGAGCGCCACCACCCGCCGGTGCGTCAGCCGCACGTCCTGGCCGGGCAGCGCTCAAGTCAACCACATTGACCGTGATGCCATCGCGCTGGACGCGCTGCTGGCCAGCCACCACCACCGTGTCGCCAAGTTCCAGGCCTTCGAGCAGCTCGACCTTGCCGGGGCTGCGCAAGCCGAGTTTGACTTCTACCCGCTGGCTGATGCGGCTTTGCGGCGTCTCACCCGGCATTAACTTGATGACAAACTGCTTGCCGCCCTGTGGAACAATGGCTTCTTCGGGAATCACTTTGGCGTTTTCACGGACACCAAACACGGTGTTGACCCGGGCAAACATTCCCGGCCGCAATTGCGACTGGCGGTTGTCAATGCAAGCCCGAACGCCGACAGAGCGGCCGTTGGCATCGATCAAAGGGTCAATAGCCTGAATTTTTGCGCTGAACTTACGGCCAGGCAATGCGTCCATGTCGAGCATGGCGGTTTGGCCGCGCTTGACCTTGGACTGAAAACGTTCGGGCAGCCTGAAGTCAACAAAAATAGCATCGATGTCTTCGATGTTGACGATGTCGGCACCGTCTTTTAAATAGTCACCCACATTCACCAGACGAATGCCCACAATCCCATCAAACGGCGCGATGATTTTTAAGCGCGCTGCGGTCGCTTGAGCCAGCGACAGCTTGGCGCGTGCCACCTGCAAGTTGGCAGCGCTCTCATCCAATGAGCGCTGGCTGATGAAGTTTTGCGACACCAGCTCCTGGTTACGCTTTTGGTTGGCCTGTGCAATCGACAGCTCGGCCAGCGCTTGCTGAACTTGCGCCTGCGGCAATTGGTCATCAAATTGCACCAACACCTGGCCTTGTTTAACCCGCTGGCCATCGGTGAAATTAAGCTCGGTGATGCGGCCATTGACTTCAGGCCGCAGCACCACGCCGCGGCGTGAGCGCAAGCTACCTACCGCCTGGGTGTCGTCGGTAAGCCGCGCAACTTCGACTTTGGCAACCTCGACAGAAGGTGGCCTGCCGCCGGTGGGAGCGCTGGCAGCTGGTTGCGCTGCACCTGCGGTTGCGCCAGAAGCGGCAGGTGATGGTTCTGTACTTCGATTTTTAGGTTGCTGGTACCACCAGGCTGCGCCTGAGGCCACTGCAATGCCAACGACTGCGACTGCTGAATAAATTATTTTAGAAGCCATGCTTTAAACACCGTTAAATGATCGAACAGTTGTCAAATGAAATCACCAGTCAATGTAGCAGGGCGAAGCTTGGTTGCCATGATAAAGCGAATTAATTTGTCAGACTGTACAGCGGCTTTACAACGGCTTTACAGGCGCTGGTCGACATGCTAAGCATACTTACGGTGGAGCCAGACGAATACATGCCAGACCGGCTAAATCCGGCCTAACGCCCGCTCGACGCCCTTGTTGGCCAATCCGTCAGCCCGCTCATTGCCGGGGTCACCTGCATGACCCTTGACCCAGCGCCAGTCAATTTTGTGACCGCTGCTGCCAACCATCGCATCAAGACGCTGCCACAAATCAATGTTTTTCACTGGCGCTTTGGCGGCGGTTTTCCAGCCGCGCGCCTTCCAGCCATGAATCCATTCGGTGATGCCCTTGCGTACATATTCACTGTCCAAGAAAAGCGTCACATGACAAGGTCGTTTGAGGACAGCCAGCGCCTCAATCACGGCAGACAGCTCCATGCGGTTGTTGGTCGTACCCAGCTCGCCACCATAAATTTCTTTTTCAACGCCACCTGAGCTGAGCAGTGCGCCCCACCCGCCTGGACCCGGGTTGCCTTTGCAGGCACCATCGGTATAAATTACCACCGGTTGGGGAGGCGTATTTTGTTGTGCTTCGGTCATGCTTATTTGTTTGAATGTTCGGTCATTAAATTGAGATTTGGTTCTTTGTTGGCCACTACCGCCGGTGTACTGGCCACGAGTTTGCGGGTTTTCCAGGCCGGCTCTAAAAGCCGCATGCCGCGCACACGCTTGACCGCTACCAAAAAATACACCGCGCCAAAAATAGGCCACCAGCGCCCGCCCGCTTTATCCATCCATTCACATCGAGAAAGCCACTTGTCGGTTTCAAAGGCTGGGCGGTAACAACCGAAGCGACTTGATTCCACTTCAAAATTGAGCAGCCGCAGCCAGTCGCGCAGACGCCAATAGCCAATGAAATCTCCGGACTCAGGCAAAAATAAAGCACTTTTGCCGAAGCGCTGGTAGAAATGTCCGCGCCGCTGGCGCATGGCCCACAAACTGGTCGGGTTCAAGCCACTGATAACAACACGACCTTCGGGCACCAGCACCCGCTCGGCCTCACGCAGCGTAGCATGTGGGTCTTGGCTTAATTCCAGGGTGTGGGGCAGTACCAGCAAGTCCAGGCTATTGGCAGCAAAAGGCAATGCACCAGCGTCTGTCACCAAAGCAGCCAGGGCTTTAGCGTTTTGCCGGGAACCAGACGCGTCCAGCGCAGTCCGATGGCTTGAGGCGTGCTGCAATGAGGGCACGGCCAGCCACTGGTGCGGCATGCGGTTGGCACGCAGCGCATCGAGTTCAGCAAAACCCAGTTGCAGCGCATGGTAGCCAAAGACGTCACTTACCGTTTGGTCAAATTGCGCGCGCTCCCACGCCAACAGATACTCGCCAGGTGGGGTTTTTAGCCAGTCAGTCAAACCTATAATTTAAAAGCTCCTGTAAAGCCACAAAACACCGACCTATGTTGACATTAATTCCTATCCCCGCTTTTGCCGACAACTACTTGTGGCTGCTGCATGACGGCCAGCAAGCGCTGGTGGTAGACCCAGGCGACGCCGTACCGGTTCAACGCATCCTGCAAGACCAGGGTTTGCAATTAAGCGCAATTTTAGTCACCCATCACCATGCCGACCATACGGGCGGTGTTGATACCCTGCGCAATGCAACGGGTGCCAAGGTATTTGGCCCTGCCAGCGAACGCATCCCCGAGCCGTTTGCGCCGCTTGTTGAAGGCGACAGAATCAGCGCCTTGGGTCTTAGCTTTCAAATCATCGATGTGCCCGGTCACACCTCAGGCCACATTGCTTATTACACGGCAGATATGAACGGCAAGCCTTTGCTGTTTTGTGGGGACACGCTGTTCTCTGGCGGCTGCGGCAGGTTGTTTGAAGGAACACCTGGGCAAATGTTGGCTTCGCTTGACAAGCTGGCCGCCTTGCCCGGCAACACCGTGACGTGTTGCACGCATGAATACACCTTGAGCAATTTACGCTTTGCCGAAGCGGT
>JBBAPP010000055.1:0-13933 GCA_040400775.1 Polaromonas sp.
TTCAGCGGCTCAGCCTTAGGGTGAACTATTGATCCGGCCGTATGAACTATGAACCGTTTGCCCTGAGGCCGCAGCTCCGATCATCCTGAGCTTGTCGAAGCAAGGGTTTCGACAAAGCCTGTCCTGAGCACGTCGAAGGGCTCAACCCGAACGGGAATTTAACCTAGAAAAAGCAGCTGGATGCTCCCGAGTGTGCCGCGCGCGGCGTGTTCAGCAAGGCAGGACAACGGCGCGGGCTTTTGCCCGCCAGGCGGAACAACGCGGCTGGGCGGGTCGGGCGGGGCGCAATCGGGTGCATAGCGTTGTCAGCCAAGAGGTGATCGCCAGCTACGCTCAACAGCTGAACCTTCATGCGGTATGCCAAAGGGCTACGAGCAGTCAACTGCTTTTTCTAGGTTCAAACCAAGGGCTTGAGGGTTACGGCTTGGCAAAACCCAGACCGGTTGCACTATGTTTCCTTACATTTTAAGAAATGTCTGTTTTTGGCAACGCCAGCAGCTTGCAACATTTAAGAAATTCTTACTTAACAGCCCGCTGACTGCTAATATTTGTGTAAATTTTTCAGTATTTAAAGATACATTTATGGGGTAACTTACGCATTTTAAGTTACTTTTAGTAACTAATTGAAGGACTGTTTTGATTTCATTGGGGGCGCTATTCAGCCGGCAAGATCCGCCTTTGCTGGGCCTTGACATCAGCTCGTCCAGCGTCAAGCTGGTGGAGTTGAGCCGCGACAAGGCGGGTAATTTGGTGCTTGAGCGCTGCGCTATCGAGCCGCTTGCGCGTGGCTGGATCACTGACGGTAATGTTGAAAAATTTGACGAAGTGGCTGAGGCGGTGAGACGCGTTGTCAAAAAAAGCGGCACCAAAACCAAACAGGTTGCAATGGCTTTGCCCGCATCTGCCGTTATTACCAAAAAGATCATCTTGCCCGGCGGACTCGATGACGCCGATTTGGAATCACAGGTGGAATCTGAAGCCAATCAGTACATTCCGTTTTCGCTGGATGACGTGAGTTTGGATTTTTGTATTCTTGGCCCAAGCACCACATCGGAAGGCGACGTGGAGGTGCTGATTGCGGCGTCACGCAAAGAAAAAGTCCAGGATCGGCAAGGTTTGGCAGAAGCGGCAGGACTCAAACCGATGGTGGTGGATGTGGAGTCGTATGCTTCCCGCTTGGCAACTGCCCGACTGATTGAAAATCTGCCCGATAAGGGCGTGGACACTTTGGTGGCGCTGTTTGAGGTGGGCGCTTTGACCACCAGCATGCAGGTCATCAAAAATGATGACCTGCTATATGACCGTGATCAGGTTTTTGGCGGTGCACAACTGACCCAACTCATCGTCCAGCAGTATGGCTTTTCGCTTGAAGAGGCTGAAGCTAAAAAACGCAGCGGCGACTTGCCTGACGACTATGCATATGGTGTCTTAAAACCGTTTGTCGAAAACATGGCGCAGGAAATTGGGCGTGCGTTGCAGTTCTTTTTTACCAGCACGCCGCACAACAAAGTGGACTATGTGATGCTGGCGGGTGGCTCTTCCTCATTGCCTGGGCTGGCCGAGTCAGTCACCCGGCAAACCTCGTTTAGGTGCATGCACGCCAATCCTTTTGAAGGCATGAGGATTGGTAGTGACGTCAAAGAAAAGAAAATGCGGCGTGAAGCAGCATCCTATTTAACATCTTGTGGCCTGGCTTTGCGGAGGTTTTTGCAGTGATCTTGATTAACCTGCTTGCGCACCGAGAAGCGCTACGCAAGCAAAAGCGGATATTCTTTTTTGTCATGCTGGGCGTCTCGGCCTTGATCGGTGGCCTGATCAGCGGCGCTGTTTATTCTTGGTATCAAAGCCAAATTTCGAGTCAAAAAGACAAGAATACCCTGCTTAAAAAAGAGATATCCACGCTGGATGGTCAGATCAAGGACATTGCAGGCTTGCAGCAGGAAATCGCTGCCCTTCGTGCCCGCCAGGGCGCAGTTGAAGAGTTACAGGCCAACCGTAATATGCCGGTTTACCTGATGTCTGAACTGGTCAAGCAGTTGCCGGATGGCGTGTATATCAACAGCCTGAAGCAAGACAACCAGACGGTGCTGATCAGTGGGGTTGCCCAGTCCAATGAACGGGTGTCAGAGTTGTTGCGCAACTTGGCGAACAATAGTCCCGTCCTGTATCGCCCCGAGCTGGTCGAAATCACCGCAGCAACTGCTTCTTTGTCGGCAAGAGACCAGCGGCGCGTGTCTCATTTTTCTATGCGTGTGTCGCTAAAACGTGCGAGTGAGCCTGTCAAATCTCCCGCATCAGCAGCATCTGGCATAGCAGGCATTGCAAAAGTCTGAATCAGTGTGAGCATGGAAAAAATACCAAAACGCATCATGGATGTGTCAGCTTTTCAAAGCAGTCTGCGGGCGCAGTTTGTTGGGCTCAATCCCAATGACCTGCCATCCTGGCCTGCGATTCCGCGCAATTTATTCTGCCTGGCCGTGACCGTGCTGGTGGTGGTGGTGCTCTGGTTTGTCTGGTTGCGCTCGTCTGGAGAGGCGTTGTCGGCTGAAAGCGCGACAGAGGTAAAACTCAGAGAAGATTTTTCAAAAAAACTGGTTCAGGTGGCGAGTCTGGATGCCTTGAAAAAACAGCGCGAACAGGTGCAGCAATACGTCACGCAACTGGAAAAGCAATTGCCGGGCAAAGCCGAGATGGATGCGCTGTTGTCGGACATTAATCAAGCCGGTATTGGTCGCCGTTTGCAGTTTGAACTGTTTCGGCCTGGCCAGGTGGTGGTCAAGGAGTATTACGCCGAGCTGTCGATCACAGTGCGCGTGGCGGGGCTTTACCATGACCTGGGCGCTTTCGCTGCTGATATTGCAAAGCTTTCACGAATCGTGACATTGAACAACCTGACACTGACACCGGCTAAAGAGGGTCTCCTGACAATGGACACCACGGTAAAAACCTTTCGCTACCTGGACCAAGATGAAGTGAAGTTGCAGCGCAAAACAGCGCCGCCTGGCGCAGCTGCGCAAGGAGATAAAAAATGATTGCCTTGAATAAATTAACGGCACCCGGTCTGATTGGCTTGGCACTTGTGTTGTCGGGATGCGGCTCATCGGATCAAGAGCTGCAAGACTGGATGGCAGAGCAGCGCAATCAAAGCCGCTCCAAGGTGGATCGATTGCCAGAACCTAGCAAATTCTTGCCGCAGTCGTATACCCATGAAGCTTTAGTAGAACCTTTCAACAACCAGAGGTTGGCTCAAGCGTTCAACCGTGATACCCATCCATCAACCGCGAATATAGCGCTGATCGCCTCTGAGTTGGCGCGGCGCAAAGAGCCCCTTGAAGCATCACCACTAGACGCCCTCAGCATGGTTGGCAGCCTGACCAAGGTGGGGCAACTTGTGGCCTTGGTCAGAGCCGATAAGCTGCTATACCAAGTGCGTGTGGGTAATTATCTGGGGCAAAACTATGGGCGAGTGACCAAAGTAACCGACAGCGGTCTAAGCCTGCGTGAATTAGTTCAAGACCAAGCCGGCGAATGGATAGAACGAACCGCGACTTTAAAGCTGCTAGAGGTATCAAAATGAACCAGCCGGCGTGGATGACAGGATCCGCAGCAGTACAAACCGCGCGGCACCCCTTGCCTGCAATCCTGATCGCGTGTGCATCTGCCGGTGTATTGGCCTTGTTCCTATGGCCGTTTTCGGTACGGGCACAGCCAGGCAACACCATTCAGGCGGTGACAGCTTTTGTCCAGGGCGGTACTGAAGTTATCAGGATTGACTTGGCCGAAGCTTTAACGGCCCTGCCCACCGGGTTCGGCATGCAAACGCCTGCGCGTATCGCGCTTGACTTCCCGGGCATGGCAAGCACCATAAGTCGCCATGTTGTGGACATGAATTTGGGTAATGTGCGCTCAGTTAATGTGGTGCAGGCTGGTGAAAGAACGCGTGTGGTTTTAAACCTGAAAGCTGTCACTGCCTACAAGGCTAACATTTTAGGTAAATCGCTTTTCATCACACTTGACCCGCTTGTGGCAGCTGTGCCCACTGCGGTTGCACCAACTGCGTTTGCTGAAACTCGGAATCGCAGCATTTTGCCTTTAAAAGATGTTGATTTCCGGCGCGGTACCGACAGCTCAGGCCGCATCGTTGTGGATTTGCCGAACAACCAGGTCGTCGCCGACATTCGCCAGCAAGACCAGACCTTGGTGGTTGAGTTTTTGCAGACCGCTTTACCTGAAGGCTTGCGCCGCCGCCTGGATGTTTCTGACTTTGGTACCCCGGTGCAAAGCGTGACGACCTTTCAAAGCGGTGACAAAGTCAGAATGCTGATTGAGCCCAAAGGGCTTTGGGAATACAGCGCTTATCAAAGCGACAACCAATTTGTCATTGACGTACGCCAGCAAAAAGTCGATACCAACAAAGTGATGCAGGGTGGTGGCTACAGCGGCGAGAAACTTTCGCTTAACTTTCAAAACATAGAAATTCGTTCACTGCTGCAAGTAATTGGGGACTTCACAAATCTCAATATTGTGGCTTCTGACACCGTCACCGGCGCGGTGACGCTTCGTCTCAAAGATGTCCCTTGGGACCAGGCACTCGACATCATTTTGCAGTCGCGTGGTTTAGGCCAGCGTAAAAACGGCAATGTGCTGCTGATTGCACCCAAGGATGAATTTGCCGCAAAAGACAAGCAGGATCTGGAGTCAAAGAATGTTATTCAAAGTCTGGAGCAGTTACGCACCCAGGACTTCAAGCTGAACTATGCAAAGGCAACTGAAATAGCTGCTGCGCTTGGTGGTTCTGGCGGTTCTGGCGGATCAGGGGCAACCCGTATTTTGTCGCCCCGCGGTAGCATTATTTTTGAATCACGTACCAACCAGTTGTTTGTGACAGATGTGCCTTCAAAGTTAGAGCAGGTGCAGGCCCTGGTTGCCAAAATTGATATTCCTGTGCGGCAAGTTCTGATCGAAGCGCGGATCGTTGAAGCTGCGGATTCTTTTGGTAAATCGCTAGGCGTCAGGTTAGGCGGCAGGCCTTTCACGATCAATGGTGCCAGTCCAGCTCTTGGTGGTAGCGGTGGCATTCAGTTTGGCCCGACATACAACGGCGCTACAGGTGGAACAACAGCTGGCGACTTTATCAATCTACCCGGCCTCGGCCAAAACGGTTTTCAAGCGGCGACATTTGCCCTGTCACTTTTTTCATCTAGCGCAACCCGACTCTTGAATCTTGAAATCTCAGCGGCTGAATCAGACGGCCGCGGCAAAATCGTTTCCAGCCCGCGTATCGTTACGGCTGATCAGGTCAAAGCACTGATAGAACAAGGTACTGAATTGCCTTATCAGCAGGCAACTTCCAGTGGTGCAACGTCGATTGCTTTTCGTAAAGCAAATTTGAAGCTAGAAGTTACCCCGCAAATCACCCCTGAAGGCAATATTATTTTGAATGTGGATGTGAACAAGGACAGCGTTGGCCGTTCCACCGCCAACGGTTTTGCCATCGATACCAAGCACATCCAGACGCAAGTTCTGGTGGAAAACGGCGGCACCGTGGTGATTGGTGGAATTTACGAGCAAACTGACCGTGAAGATGAAACCAAAGTCCCTTTGTTGGGCGACATCCCTGTCTTGGGCAACTTGTTCAAACAAAAAACGCGAACCGCCAGCAAGTCTGAATTACTGGTTTTCATCACGCCCAAAATGTTGACCAACGGTGCACCGCTGCGTTAGACTAGACTGCTTTGTTTGATGCCATAACCCTTGACTACAGCAGCTTCTTTGATTGTTTGCGTCGGCTTGCCCGGGTCGGGCAAGTCAACGATAGGACGGCAACTGGCCAGGCGGCTGGATCTTCGCTTTTTTGATTCTGACCTCGTTATAGAGCGGCGCATAGGTTGTTCGATCCGAGCTTTTTTTGAACGCGAAGGCGAGCAGCCTTTTCGCGATATTGAGCAGGAGGTAATCGATGAGCTGACGCAAACCCCGCCGTGTGTTTTGTCGACGGGGGGAGGGGTGGTGTTGCGCCAAGCCAACCGCGACAACTTGCGCCAACGTTGCCAGGTGGTCTATTTGCACTCTGCACCAGAAGAGGTTTTTCGCCGTTTAAGGCATGACCAAAGCCGACCCTTGCTACAAGTCGCTGATCCGCTAGCGCGGCTCAAAGAGTTGTACGACCTGCGTGATCCGCTGTACCGCGAAGCGGCGCACTTTGTGGTTGAAACCGGCCGGCCTTCAGTCACAACGCTGGTAAACATGATTGTGATGCAACTCGAGCTAGCGGGCGTCCTTCCCGGTTCTTGATCACTGCGCATCGCCAGCCAGTCAAAAACTGCCTCTACACTTATCGCCATGACTCTCATTTCACATCCCAAGCCGATGCGCATCACCATCGATCTGGCTGACCGCAGCTATCCGATTGTCATCGGCTCTGGCCTTCTCGGCGACCCAGCCACGTACCAACATCTTCCTCCCGCCCATACCGCACTGATCATTTCAAACACCACTGTTGCGCCCATCTATGCAGCCCAATTGCAAGCCGCGTTGCAAACCTGCTACGCGCGCGTCCTGCTGCTGGCCTTGCCAGACGGAGAAGCACACAAAGACTGGCCAAATTTGCAGCTTATTTTTGATGCACTTCTTACCAATGGCTGCGACCGCAAAACAATTTTGTTTGCGCTAGGTGGCGGTGTAGTCGGCGACATGACGGGTTTTGCCGCCGCCAGCTACATGCGTGGCGTACCCTTCGTACAAGTGCCAACAACTTTGCTGGCGCAGGTTGATTCATCGGTGGGTGGTAAAACTGCCATCAACCATCCGCTAGGTAAAAACATGATAGGTGCGTTTTACCAGCCGCAATTGGTGGTTTGTGACCTGGACGTTCTGAAAACACTACCAGCACGTGAGCTGAGCGCTGGCCTAGCCGAAATCATCAAGTACGGACCTATTGCTGACATGGTGTTTTTTGACTGGATTGACATCAATTTGCCCGCCTTGCTGGCCGGCGAGCCAAGCGCCTTGGCGCACGCCATCCAGCGCAGTTGCGAGATCAAGGCACAGGTGGTGGGGCAAGACGAGCGCGAGCAGGGCTTGCGCGCGATATTGAACTTTGGTCATACCTTTGGTCACGCCATTGAGTCAGGGCTGGGTTATGGCCAGTGGCTGCATGGTGAGGGCGTTGCTTGTGGCATGCTGATGGCAGCACATTTGTCACAGCGCCTGGGCTTGGTCGACGCTGCCTTTGTCAACCGCTTGACGCAGCTTATCGATCGTGCAGGTTTGCCCGTCAAAGGCCCGATCTTGAGCCAAACCGACAACGCCGGGCGCTACCTCGAACTGATGCGGGGGGATAAAAAATCTGAAGCAGGCGAAATTCGTTTTGTGCTGATTGATGCACCTGGCAATGCAACGCTTCGCGCTGCGCCTGATGCCTTGGTTCGCGAAGTGATCAACACCTGCTGCAGTTGAATAAATTTCAGGCTCTGGATGCGCTGTAAACTATTAGCTGTTAGCTATTATTTCAGGAGCTATAAGCGCCCGTATTTATTGGTCTATAGCCTGATTTGACATGCCAAAGCAGCCTGTCTACATGCCAAAAGCACATTTTTTAGCCGTTTTTGCCTGTGATCCGGCCCAGTCACGAGGTCGCCGGTTCTTTGAAGCTGCTGCACCCACCCGGTCTGAATACCAAAGAGACCGCGACCGCATTGTTCATTCCTCCGCATTTCGGCGCTTGGTCTATAAAACCCAGGTTTTTTTAAACCACGAAGGTGACTTGTTCCGCACCCGCCTGACGCATTCACTTGAAGTTGCGCAGTTGGGTCGGTCGATTGCCCGCAGCCTGAATTTAAATGAAGACCTGGTCGAGGCCATTGCATTAGCGCATGATTTGGGCCATACCCCCTTTGGCCATGCTGGGCAAGATGCGCTGAACGATTGCCTCAAAAGCTACAACCCGCACAGCGCAGGCTTTGAGCACAACCTGCAAAGCCTGCGGGTAGTTGATTCGCTGGAAGAGCGGTATCCCACTTACAACGGTCTGAATCTGACATTTGAAACGCGCGAAGGCATTTTGAAGCATTGTTCTCGCCGTAACGCCCGGCACATTGAAGCACGTGAGCCTGGCGGCGTGGCGCAACGTTTTGTCGATCAAAAAGACGCTACCGAGCCTTGGTGTCAGCCCAGCCTGGAAGCCCAATTGGCCAATCTGGCCGACGAAATTGCTTACAACGCCCATGACATTGACGACGGTGTGCGTTCAGGCCTGCTGACGCTGGAGCAGCTCCAAGAGGTTGCGTTGTTCAGGCAATACAGCCGCGAAGCTTTGGCGCAGCACCCTAGCTTGAAAGGCCGCAGACTGCTGTTTGAAGTCATACGCCTGATGCTGAGCGCCCAGGTCTATGACGTGATGGCGGCTACAGCCCAGGCACTTGCAAAGGCCGCACCGCCAGACCTGCAAGCAGTAAGAAAACAATCACCGCTGGTGTGCTTCACAGCGTCCATGTCGGCGCAATCTGCGGAGTTGAAAAAGTTTCTTTTCCGCAATCTTTACCACCACCCGCAGGTGCTTGAAAAAATGGCCCAGGCGCAGCACATCGTGCGCCATTTGTTTGCGGCTTACATGGCCGACCCGGCGCGCATGCCGCAAGCACATATGGCGCGTTTTGACGGCAACGACACGCCGCATTCAGCCAGCGCGAAACCCGAACGCGTGGTGGCCGACTACATCGCCGGCATGACCGACCGTTTTGCAGCAAAAGCCTACAAAGGGCTTTAGCTGGGCTTGCCACAGGTAGTCTGCGGTTCAACCAACAGTGGGTGGTCAGACGCTAGCCTGAGTTTTTGGCGCTGTGCACAGCGTTATGAGGCCCTGGCATTGGCTTACGCATTTTTGGCGCGGGCAAACTTTTACCCGAGCCGCTCATTTCTATGGTTTTTTGTGAAGTCTGGCTATTTCCCGCTCTGCTTATGCAAATTGCGTGACAAAAGTTGTTTGCCATATGGCTGACACCAGCCTGTCATGTAATTTTGTTTTAAATAATCTTCTATGGCTAAACCGCCACCGAGCCGCTTTTTTGACTCATTTCTTCATCCTCTGGAGCTCTTCATGTCACACAATTTCGACGACTACAACTGCAACCTATCGAACAACGAGCACTTTCAAAATGTGCTGGAAAAATCGCTTGAAAATCCCTCTCGCCGCCGCCTGATTCAGGGCGGTTTCGGACTCGCAACGTTGTCAGCAATGACCATGTTGCCGGGTTGTGCCAGTTTGCTTCAGACGGGGACTGCCGGCAAGACCGCAGCGCTGGGATTTGCATCGCTCGACAAAAGCCTGGTGGACGGCGTGATTTTGCCGCCTGGCTACAGCTACAAGGTCTTGCATGCCAGCGGTGATCCACTCAACCGCAGCGTTGCAGCCTACTCGAACCAGGGCACTGAAACCGACGACTGGTCGGCCCGCATCGGTGACCAGCATGACGGCATGGACCTTTATTACATCGACGCTGCCGGTAAGTATTCTGACAAGGACACGGGTCGCGCTGTATTGGCTGTGAACCATGAAAGCTCGGCCGAGGCGCATTACCTGCACCCCAAAGGCCAGACCTCGAACGGCGTTTCCGGCCGTAAATTTGACCAGTTCGGCCAGTGGGATCTGGGCAACCGCCCTGAGCTGGAAGTGCTCAAAGAAATCAATCTGCACGGCGTGTCTGTGGTGGAGCTTAGCAAGAACGCCTCCGGCTGGAGCTACAAGCTCGACTCACCCATGAACCGCCGTGTAACACCCCAGACGCCAGCGCGCATCACAGGTCCTGCCGCCCACATGGCTGATATTCGCACCATGATGCGCACCCGCTATGACCCCAGCGGCGCAACCAGCCGCGGCACGCTCAACAATTGCGGTCATGGCAAAACGCCATGGGGCACTTACCTGGCCTGCGAAGAAAACTGGGCCATGTATTACCAGATTCCCGTGGGTGCGAACGCGGGTGATGCCAAGACCGTGGCTTCGCGCAGGCGCTATGGTGTCGCCAGCGCCGCCCTGACCAGCGCCAACAAAACAGAGCGCAGCCAGGGTTGGCACACAGTGTCGGCCAGCGATAACCGCTTTGCCCGCTGGAACATTGCCGCCACCGGCAACTCGGCTGCAGAAGATTTCCGCAACGAGCCCAATACCTTCGGCTACAACTTCGAAATTGATCCACTTGCAACCAATGCCGTGCCTGCCAAGCGCGTTGCCATGGGCCGTTTTGCGCACGAGGCTGCAGTTTGCAGCCTCCCTAAACAAGGCGCTCCGCTGGCTTTTTACATGGGCTGCGATTCCCGTAACGAGTACATCTACAAATTTATCTCTACTGCCGATTGGGATGCCAAAGACATTGGCCGCGGCATGGCGGCTGGTGACAAGTATTTGTCAGAAGGTAAGCTCTACGTTGCCAAGTTCAATGCAGATGGCAAAGGCCAATGGCTTGAGCTGACGATCACGGATCCGCGTATCGCTAACCACACGGCTTATCCTTTTGCTAACCAGGCTGACGTGTTGATCAATGCGCGTCACGCGTCTGATGCGCTGGGCGCTACCCCAATGGACCGTCCTGAGTGGGGTGCAGTCAACTACCAAAATGGCGAGATCTATTTCGCGCTGACCAATAACAATGCCAGCAACCGCACACCGACCAAGGTCAATGCAGCCAACCCGCGTGCTTACATGGACGTGGACGGCAAAAAGGGCGCAGGCAACCCGAACGGCCACATCATCCGTTTCAAGGAAGACGGCCAAAGCGCCACTGCCATGGGTTTTGCCTGGGATATTTTTGTGTTCGGCGCCGAAGAAGATGCCGGCGATGCCAATTTATCCGGCTTGACCGCTAAAAATGCATTTTCCTCGCCCGATGGTTTGTGGTTTAGCAAGGCCACTGGCATATGCTGGATTCAGACCGACGACGGCGCCATGACCGACGAGACCAACTGCATGCTGCTGGCAGCTATACCCGGCCAGGTGGGCGATGGCGGCAAGGTTACTGTCAACAACACCATGACCGTCAGCGGTGCCCAGGTCACGGGCAAGCAGGAAACCTTCATTGGCGCGGCGCTGGGTGAGACCCGTTTGCGCCGTTTCCTGGTTGCGCCCAAGGGCGCTGAGGTCACTGGCATCACCGAGACCGAAGATGGAAAGACACTGTTTGTCAACATCCAACACCCGGGAGAGAACACACCGGCTTTGGGCAATGCGGCGCAATACACACTGGAGAGCACCTGGCCAGGTAATGTGGGTTATGGTCCGGTGGGTCGCCCGCGCTCAGCGACCCTGGTAATCACGCGCGATGACGGTGGTTTGATCGGCGTTTAATTCACCGCCGAATAGATGAGCCGCTGCATTCGGCAGGATGCAGCGGCTTAATTTATGGGAAATCGGGGTTGAAAGTGGGAAAATTTGGGGAAATGGGGGTCTGACCCCAATTAAAAAATGGATTTCAATTAAAATTAAACCAACCAAATTACCACTTTAAAAAATATGGCTAGACTCCCTCGATTGACGCTGGCTGGCTATCCGCACCATGTCATTCAGCGCGGCAACAACCGCCAGCCAATCTTTGTGACGGTGGCCGATTACCAGCACCTGTTGGGCCTGGTGGAAGAAAATGCCAAAAAGTTTGAGGTCTCCATACATGCCTATGTATTGATGACGAATCATTTTCACTTGCTGGCCACACCGCTGACTGACACAGCGTTGCCGTTGATGATGCAGGCCGTGGGCCGCAGCTATGTGCGCTACTTTAATGACCTGCAGCGCCGTACCGGCACATTATGGGAAGGGCGTTATCGGTCAACGCTGATAGAAACTGAACGCTACCTGCTGGCCTGCATGGCCTATATCGACTTGAACCCGGTACGTGCTGGCATGGTGGCTGAGCCGCTGGATTACGCATGGTCTAGCCATGCGTGTTACGTGGGTATCCGAAGCGACAAATTGGTCACACCCCACGCGCTGTTTTGGGACTTGGCCAACACGCCGTTTGGCCGGGAAGCGGCCTACGCCGATTTGGTGCGAGCAGGCGTCAGTGCGGAGCAACAAGCCATCTTGACCAAGTCAGTGCTGACGGGCTGGGCATTGGGTGATACTGAATTTGTCGCAAATTTACAAAAAAGAACCGAGCGCCGGGTTCATAAAATCAAAGCTGGCCGGCCATTTGCGGCAGCGGTTGGCGTTGCGGAGTAATCTAAGTAACTGATTTTATTGCGAAAAAACAATTTTTTAATCTGTCCCTAATTTAATTGAGGTGGCTGATTTAAGTAATTAATTGGAGTCTGACCCCAATTAAAGTATTTGGCATTGTTGCTGCTGGGATTTATCATCAAGCCATTGCATTAATTTAGGAGTGCGCCATGACCACGGCTGCTGAGATCAAAGATAGTCAAGACCACGGTTTGTATTCGCCTGCACATGAGCATGATGCTTGCGGCGTGGGTTTTGTGGCACACATAAAGGGCCACAAATCGCACGCCATCGTGCAGCAGGGCTTGAAGATTCTTGAAAATCTGGACCACCGGGGCGCTGTCGGTGCTGACGCACTGATGGGCGATGGCGCAGGCATTTTGATTCAATTGCCTGACGCGCTGTACCGTGAAGAAATGGCCAAACTCGGTGTGGCGCTGCCGCCGCCCGGGGAATACGGTGTGGGCATGGTGTTCTTGCCAAAAGAACATGCCTCGCGCCTGGCGTGTGAGCAAGCGCTGGAGCGTGCCGTGCGGGCCGAAGGCCAGGTACTGCTGGGTTGGCGCGATGTGCCTGTCAACCGCGACATGCCGATGTCGCCGACCGTGCGCCTGAAAGAGCCGATCTTGAAGCAGATTTTTATCGGCCGTGGCAACGACGTGATTGTGCAAGACGCGCTGGAGCGCAAGCTCTATGTCATCCGCAAAACCGCCAGCGCTGCGATTCAAAACCTGCACCTGACGCATAGCAAAGAATACTACGTGCCCAGTATGTCCAGCCGCACGGTGGTTTACAAAGGCCTGCTTTTGGCAGATCAGGTTGGCACCTACTACCTGGATTTGACGGACATCCGCTGCGTGTCGGCTTTAGGCCTTGTGCACCAGCGTTTTTCTACCAACACCTTTCCCGAGTGGCCGCTGGCCCACCCGTACCGCTATGTGGCGCACAACGGTGAGATCAACACCGTCAAGGGCAACTACAACTGGATGAAGGCGCGTGAAGGCGTGATGTCGTCGCCGGTACTTGGCGCTGACCTGCAAAAGCTTTATCCCATCAGCTTTGCCGACCAGTCAGACACCGCCACCTTCGACAACTGCCTGGAGCTGCTGACAATGGCGGGTTACCCGATCAGCCAGGCCGTGATGATGATGATTCCCGAGCCCTGGGAGCAGCACACCACGATGGACGAGCGCCGCAAAGCGTTTTATGAATACCACGCCGCCATGTTGGAGCCGTGGGATGGCCCGGCGTCGATTGTGTTTACGGATGGCCGCCAAATCGGTGCCACGCTAGACCGCAACGGTTTGCGTCCCTCGCGTTATTGCGTGACCGATGACGACTTGGTCATCATGGCTTCAGAGTCTGGTGTGCTGCCAATTCCAGAGCACAAAATTGTCCGGAAATGGCGCTTGCAGCCGGGCAAGATGTTCTTGATTGACCTCGAGCAAGGCCGCATGATCGATGACGAAGAGATCAAAGCCACGCTGGCACACAGCAAGCCGTACAAGCAGTGGATTGAGAATTTGCGGATCAAGCTGGATGATGTGGTTGCCTCACAGCCACTGCCTTTGGCGGCGGCAAAAGAAATAGGGGTCAGAGCCGAAGCTACCGATTCTCTGCCTGGCGGCATCTCCTCGGGTAATCCGGATCCGACCGCCATTTCTCTGTTAGACCGTCAACAAGCCTTCGGCTACACCCAGGAAGACATTAAATTTTTAATGTCCC
>JBBAPP010000056.1:0-7950 GCA_040400775.1 Polaromonas sp.
GGCACCATGGTGCTGCCGTTATTGCTAAGGGCTTGGCCGGTTGATGGGTCACGCAAGGCCGGGTTGACCAAGCTTGACACCGTGGTGCCTACACCCGCCCCCCGCGCAGGCACATAAATGTCTTTAAGCGCCTCTGGGCTTTGCCTGAAACGCGGCGCGACTTCCATGATCACTTTGTACTGGTTGATGTCGCCATAAATCGTCGCCACCTGGCGCTGGCCAAAACCGTTGTACAGCGCATTGTCCACATCGCGTGAGGTAATCCCCAAGCGCGAGGCGGTGTCTTTGTCAACGGTGACCATAGTCTCCACACCATTTTCTTGCTGGTCGGTGTCGATGTCGGTCAGCATGTCCTGCTGCTTCATTTGGTCAGCCAGCCGGTTCGCCCATTTGCGCAGGTCAGCAATGTTGTCACTTTTCAGGGTGTATTGGTAGGTCGAGTTACTGCTGCGCCCACCGCCACGCAGGTCTTGCACTGTGCCTAAAAATAAACTGATGCCAGTGACGCGCGCCAGTTGCGGGCGCAGCCGCGCAATCACAGCTTGGCCACCCACCGCTTGTCCGCTAGCTGCCAATGGCCTTTTAGCCAACGGCTTGAGGTTGATGAACATGAATCCGCCGCCTGCCCTGCCGCCACCGGTAAATGCCACAACGGTATCCACCGCAGGGTCAGCCCGTACGATATCAGCCAGTTCTTTGAGCTTGCTTTGCATGGCTTGGAACGAAATGCTTTGGTCAGCCCGCAAGCCACCATTGATTTGCCCAGTGTCTTGCTGTGGAAAAAATCCTTTGGGTATTTTGACGAACAGGTAAACATTCATCCCAATCACCGCCACCAAAATGAGCATGATCAACCAACGCATGTGGAGCGCCCAATCCAGGCTGATTTCATAGCTGCGCAGTACGCGCTTGAAGCCATTGTCCAACCAGCGCGAAATCAATCCGGGCTTCTTGTGACTCTGCGGCCTCAAGAGCCAGGCACACATCATTGGCGTGGTGGTGAGCGATATGACCAGCGAGATCATCACAGCGACGGACAAAGTCACTGCAAATTCACGAAACAGCCGACCCACCTGCCCACCCATGAACAGCAACGGGATAAACACCGCCACCAGCGACAGGCTAATGGACAACACGGTAAAGCCGACCTCGCGCGCACCCAGCAGCGCCGCCTTGAAGCGGTCCATACCCGCTTCAATATGGCGGCTGGTGTTTTCCAGCACCACAATCGCGTCGTCGACCACAAAACCAGTCGCGACAGTCAGCGCCATCAGGCTCAAGTTGTTCAAACTAAAGCCCAGCAAATACATCACACTGAAAGTGCCAAGCAGCGACACCAGCGTAGCCACCGCCGGAATCAACGTGGCCCGCGCACTGCGCAAAAAAGCGCTCACCACCAAGACCACCAATGCAATTGAAATCAGCAGCGTGATTTCAACTTCACGCAGGGATGCGCGAATCGATTGGGTAGAGTCTGAAGCCACCGACAGCTGCACGTCTTGGGGCAGCTGGGCTTGTAGCTCGGGCAGCAAGGCGCGTATGCCATCCACCGTTTGAATCACATTGGCATCGGGCTGGCGGCGAATCAGCACAATCACCGCCGCATCGCCATTAAACAGCCCCAAGGTGTTGGTGTTTTCAACGCCGTCACGCACATCAGCCACATCCCCCAGACGCACCGCTGCGCCGTTGCGCCAGGCCACAACCAGGCTCTGATAGTCAGCCGCTTTCAGTCCGCCTGAGGCGCTGCTGGCGACAGCATAAATTTGCAGACGCTGGCCTTTGTCGTCGCTGTTGTCTTCAATCGAGCCTTTGGGCCGATTGGCATTCGAGGCCTGCAAGGCAGCGCGAACGTCCTCCATGCTGATGCCGTAGCGGTTCAAAGCAAACGGAACCAGCTCCACCCGCACCGCAGGTAGCGATCCACCGCCCAGTTCGACGTCACCGACACCCGGTACTTGCGCAATTTTTTGCTGCAGCAAGCTCGACACATCGTCGTAAATCTGACCCGGCGTGCGCACCTTGGACGTGAGCGCCAAAATCATGACCGGTGCAGCCGCCGGGTTGGCTTTGCGATAGGTCGGGTTGCTGCGCAGTGCGGCAGGCAAGTCAACCCGACTAGCATTGATCGCGCCTTGCACTTCGCGGGCGGCCGCAT
Source organism: Polaromonas sp. (assembly GCA_040400775.1). Classification (GTDB taxonomy): domain Bacteria; phylum Pseudomonadota; class Gammaproteobacteria; order Burkholderiales; family Burkholderiaceae_C; genus Polaromonas. Next base: position 2,159 of record JBBAPP010000056.1, read on the forward strand.
CAATTTTGCGGTTCAGGTCAAACTGCAAATTGATGCGGGTCTGGCCATTGCTGCTGGATGACGTCATCTCATTGACGCCCGAGATCACACCCAGGCGGCGCTCCAGCGGCGTGGCCACGCTGGATGCCATGGTGTCAGGACTGGCACCGGGGATGGAGGCACTGACACTGATGACCGGGAAGTCGACTTGCGGCAGGGGCGAAACGGGCAGGGCGAAAAATGCGCCGATGCCAGATAGGGCCAGGCCCACTGTGAGCAGGACAGTGGCTACTGGGCGACGAACGAAGGGTTCTGAGAGGTTCATTTCTCTCTTCTCAGATTATGTTTTGCTTGATTCGCGCTGCCTTGCGGAGTTTGCCGGGGGTTGCCCGGCATCTACGTGAAAGACAACCGCTACTAAATATGTAGCTACTCGCACATATATTTATTGATCTGGAGGCATAAAACATAGATTAAAACTAGCCTTTACGACCAAATTTACGCCCCAAACGATCAAAGCCCAAATAAATAACCGGCGTCGTGAACAAAGTCAGTACCTGGCTCACCACCAAGCCACCAAAAATCGCCAACCCAAGCGGTCGACGCAGCTCAGAGCCCTCACCCCAGCCCAGCATCAAAGGCACAGCCGCAAACAAAGCCGCCAACGTCGTCATCAAAATCGGTCTGAAACGCAAAAGTGCCGCCTGATGAATCGCCTCTTGCGCCGTCTTGCCCTGCGTGCGCTCTGCGTCAATCGCAAAGTCAATCATCATGATGGCATTTTTCTTGACGATACCGATCAGCAAAATAATACCGATGATGCCAATCACGCCCAAGTCGGAGCCGCTGAGCATCAGTGCCAGCAAGGCACCTACCCCTGCCGACGGCAGTGTCGACAAAATCGTCAGCGGGTGGATGTAGCTTTCATACAGAACGCCCAGAACGATGTAGACGCAGACCAGCGCCGCCAAAATCAGCCACAACTGGTTGGACAACGACGTCTCATACGCGCCAGAGGCACCCAAGAAAGTCAAGCCCACGCTAGCCGGCATGGCAATGTCTTTGGCGGCACGCTTGATCGCGTCAACTGCTTCGCCGAGCGCCACACCAGGTGCGGTGTCAAAACCCAGGGTGGTGGCTGGGAACTGATCGACGTTGGTGACTTGCAGTGGTGCGGGGCGCTCGCTGATGGTGGCGATGCTTGCCAACGGCGTTGTGCCGCCAGCGCCTGTTTTGAGCTGCAGGCTGCCTAACGATGCGGGCGTGGTCAGTTGGTTGGGCAAAGCTTCCAGAATCACGCGGTACTGATTGGTTTCGGTAAAAATAGTCGACACAATACGCTGCCCAAAGGCGCTGTACAGCGCATCGTCAATCGACGCGGTAGAAATACCCAGGCGCGACGCGGTGTCGCGGTCTACCGTGACAAAGACCGATGCACCGCTTGCGCCAGCGTCGGTGGCAACGTTGCGTAAGCTGGTCAACTCAGCCATCCGTTCCACCAGCTTTTTAGCCCAAAACACCACCTGCTTGTTGTCTGAGCTTTCAAGGGAGACGCGAAATTGCGTCGGCCCGGTTTCGGCATCAATCGTTAAATCTTGCGTGGGTTGCAAGTACAGCGTGACACCGGCAATTTTGCCAGCGCTTTCTCGCAGCCTTTGCATGGTGGCTTGCTGATCGGAGCTGCGCTCTTTTTTCAAGTTGATCAACATGCGCCCAGTGTGCAGCATGCTGTTGTTGACGCCATCGACGCCAACAAAGGAAGACAGGCTTTCTACGTCTGGGTCTTCAAGCATCGCCTGCGCCACGACCTGTTGTAGCGCCGCCATGCGCGCATACGAGATAGATTGCGTGGCTTGCACCCGGGCCTGCAACTGGCCGGTATCCTGCGTCGGGAAAAGCCCTTTGGGAATCTGTATGTAGAGCAGCACAGTGAGTACCAAGGTAGCCAGAGCGACCCATAAAGTTAAACCTTGGCGCTTGAGCACCCAGGCCAGCGCGTGGTCATAACGCCTGATGACGCTGGAAAAAAATTGTTGCGCACTACTTTCGCGGGTTTTGGCAGCTTCTTTTTTTAACCAGCGTGCAGACATCATCGGCACCAGCGTCAACGACACAACAGCAGAAATCAATATGGTGATGGCCAGCGTGACAGCGAACTCCCTGAACAACCGCCCCACCACATCACCCATAAAAAGCAAAGGAATCAACACAGCAATCAATGACACGGTGAGCGAAATAATCGTGAACCCAATTTGCGCTGCGCCCGTGATGGCAGCCTGCATGGGCAGCATGCCTTCTTCAATATAGCGCGCAATGTTTTCAATCATCACAATCGCGTCATCGACCACAAAGCCGGTGGCAATCGTCAAGGCCATCAGGCTTAAGTTGTTCAAGCTGTAGCCCAGCATGTACATCGCGCCGCAAGTACCGATCAACGAAATCGGCACCGCCAGACTGGCAATGACGGTTGCCCGCAGACTGCGCAGAAAAGCAAAAATCACCAGCACCACCAACAGCACGGCCAGCAGCAATTCAATTTGTACATGCATCACCGAGGCACGTATGCCGGTGGTGCGGTCACTGAGCACATCGACTTTTAAGGACGCAGGCAAGCCAGATTGCAGCTCAGGCAAACGCGCCTTGATGGCATCGACTGTTGCAATCACATTCGCACCAGGCTGGCGCTGCACATTCAAAATAATCGCTGGCGTTAACTGACGACCGGCCGCCCCTAGGCAGTTGTCCCCCTTGGGGGGCGAACCGGCAACGGCCTTGGGGCAGTCAGTTCCCGACCACGCACCTAACTTGACATTCTCCGCACCGTCAACGACCTGCGCCACATCAGCCACCCGAACCGCTGCACCATTGCGGTAAGCGATGATCAGATTTTTGTAATCTTGCGCGGCTACCAGTTGGTCATTTGAATTGATGCTGTAAGCCCGACTAGGCCCGTCAATACTCCCCTTGGCAGCGTTTGCGTTCGCTGCAGCTATCGCCGTTCGAAAGGTGTCCAAACCCAAGCCATAAGAGGCTAGCGCCCGTATGTCAGCCTGAATCCGCACCGCAGGCCGCTGCCCGCCGCTGAGTGTCACCAACCCCACACCAGAGACTTGGCTGATTTTTAAAGCCAAGCGTGTGTTGACCAGGTTTTGTACTTCGGTCAAAGGCAGTATGTCTGACGTGATGGCCAGCGTCAGCACCGGCGCGTCCGCCGGGTTGACCTTGGCATATACCGGCGGCGCGGGCAGGTCAGCCGGCAGCAACGATGCGCCTGCGTTGATGGCGGCTTGGACTTGTTGTTCTGCAATGTCCAGCGCCAAACCCAAACCGAATTGCAGCGTGACGATGGACACACCAGCCGCGCTGGTGGAACTCATGCGCTGCAAGCCTGCCATCTGGCCGAACTGCCTTTCAAGTGGTGCAGATACCGTTTGCGCCATCACCTCTGGGCTGGCACCCGGGTAAAGCGTTTGCACCTGAATGGTCGGGTAGTCGACTTGCGGCAGTGCCGACACAGGTAAAAACTTGAAGCCTATCAACCCCGCCAGCACGATGGCCAGCATCAGCAGCGAGGTGGCAACCGGGCGAAAAATAAACGGACGCGACGGACTCATCAGGCTCATTGCGCTGGTCGCTCACCAGCACCCTGGCCGCCAGCCTGTCTGCGAAGCACGATACCCTTCCAGCGCTCCAGTGCATCGGGGTCAGCGTTGTCGAGCAACTCAAAAAAGCGTTTACGCCTAGCCAGCCCTTCTGGGTCGTCTTTAACTTGTTCGAGCATACGCAGGCGCTGCTCTGGCGTTGGTAACGGCGGCGCTTTGGCTACGGCTACTTGCGGCGCAGCGCTTGCGGCAGAGGTTGTGGGCGCTGCCTGCTTGGCAGGTGCAGATTTGTCGGTCGTCGGAGCTGACGACACTGGTGATGGGCTGGATGGCACGCCACTCGCAGGAGCCGATGCACCCGGCGCAGCACTGGCACCCTGCCTGCGTCCACCACCGCGTGGCGCATCGCCCGCCAAGCTGACGCGAGAACCTTCTTTGAGCCGATCGGCACCTTCAGTGATGACCTGCTCACCCGCCTTCAGGCCAGACGCAATGGCGATTTTTTCACCGGTGGCTTGCCCACGCATGACAGGCCGGACTGACACCGTTCGCTCCGCAGTATTCAGCACAAACACGAAATCACCCGTGGCGCCCAGGCGCACAGCCGTTACTGGCACCACAACCGCATTGTCAATCGACCTGATGCGCAACTGGATATTGACAAACTGGTTAGCGAACAAGGCCGCGTCGGCGTTGGCAAAACGTGCCTTGGCCTTGACAGTGCCGGTGCTGATGTCAATCTGGTTGTCGAGCGACGCAAAGGTACCGCTACCCAGCACAGCAGTGCGCGTCCGGTCAATTGCCATCACTTGCATGTCATTTTTGGCGGCTTTGATCACATCCCTGATGCGGTCTTGCGGCACGGCAAAAACCACATCCATTGGCATGACCTGCGTGATCACCACCACGCCATTCAGATCGCTGCTGCTAACGCTGTTACCCACATCCACAGTTCGCAAGCCCACGCGACCACTGATGGGGGCGGTGATACGGGTGTAGCTGAGATTGAGCTGCGCAGCGCCGACAGCAGCGTTGTCGACCATCACCGTGCCCTCAAGCTGCTTGACCAGTGCAGCCTGTGAATCGACTTCCTGGCGGGCAATCGAGTCTTGACCCAGCAGTGTTTGAAATCGCGCCAAAGTAACTTTGGCATAGTCAAGCTGGGCTGCATCACGCTGGCGCTGGCCGGTTGCTTGAGCCAAGGCCAACTCAAATTGGCGCGCATCAATCGTGGCCAGCAACTCACCGGCCCGCACCATTTGCCCTTCCTTGAACAGCACTTTCTCCAGCACACCCGATACCTGTGGCTTGACTTTGACAGTAGCCAATGGGGTGGCTGTGCCCAGCGCATCCAGTGTGACGGGTAGGCTGGCTAGCTCGGCTGTGGCTACACCAACGGTACTTGCGCCACGGCCGCCACCACCCGCACTTGGCCCGGCGGCGCCACCCGCACTTGGCCCGGCGCCAGCACTTGGACCCGCAGCGCCAATGCTGGGGGTTGCAAACATGGTGCTGGGGCGCGTCAGATACCAAGTCAGCCCGCCCAAACCCGACACAGCCAACACCGCAATCACAGCACCCACCCACTTGGCACGCCGGCCCATGGCTTTGCGTGGCGGGGGGTTAAAGACAACAGGTTGCGCTTCGTCTGGCGGGTTCATCAATAGCCCTCAAAAAATTTGATTATCTCGTGATGTTTTTGCAAGCCGCATCGCGCTTGAAAGCCCGGGGTAAATATCCGGTAAAGAAAACCTTATCTGACAGGTATTTTGTTGCCCCGATCAACCGGCACAGCCGTCACGCTGTTTTGCGGCGAGCCTTCAATCAAACGGTCAGAGTACGTCAAGTACACCAGCGTGTTACGCGGCGCATCCACCATGCGCACCACACGCAACTTTTTAAACACCAGTGAGATGCGCTCGGTCAGCACATCTTCTTGCATATCCAATGGCTTGGCGAAGCTGATAGGCCCGGTCTGGCGACAGGCAATGGAGGCTTCCGACTTGTCTTCGGCCAAACCCAAAGCACCTTTGTAGCCGCCGGTTTTGGCACGCGAGACATAGCACGTTACGCCTGCCACTTTCGGGTCGTCATAGGCATCCACCACAATTTTGTCGTTGGGGCTGAGCAGCTTGAAGACCGTGCTGACCTCGCCGACTTGCTGCGCGCCTGCTTGGGTCATGACAAAAAACAAGGAAGCAGTGGCCAGCA
>JBBAPP010000056.1:8050-13689 GCA_040400775.1 Polaromonas sp.
AAGTCGTACGGAGACAATTCGAGCGAGACCTGGTCACCCGCCAAAATACGGATGTGGTTTTTGCGCATTTTGCCGGAGGTGTAAGCCACCAGTTTGTGGCCGTTGTCCAGCGTTACGCGAAAACGGGAATCGGGCAAAACCTCGTCGACCAGCCCGTGCATTTCAATCAGTTCTTCTTTAGCCATGTGTCTATTGTCCTCGAAAAGTAAAAGCTGAAATTAATGGCTCAGGCGCAGGCAGGCGCGCTGCGTTCCTGGATCCAGCCAAGGGCATGTTCGGTTGCGTAGTGCAAGGCTGAAGCGGCGCTGTCAAACAGGCCAGAAAAGCGCATCACGCGGTCATGCGTCGCACTGCCCTTGCCGGAGCGAATCGATACCGATGCGGCATATCGGCCTTCGCCTTGCGGCTTGGCTAAGGGCGAAATAAGGTACTTGCCTACCGCCATCTGGGATGGCGTGTTGTGAAAAATCATCATAAAAATCAATACTTAAAGTCTTCACCCGGTATTAAATTGTGGGTGTGTAGACGGGCACATGAGCAATAAATGCTTAAAAATATACGTCTTGCGTAGCCCAAGACGAGAGGTTTCATCAACGAGGATTGGGTTTCAATTCAACAGCGATGTGCAACACCACGCTGGAAGATCACGATTGAGCGCAATGCTAAGGGCAATGCAAGCCAGGAAAAGTGATGGTTGTTTGTAAGCTTTGTGGCTGTGTGGGCCAAAAAAGCAAGAAACTTTGATTTAAAACGCGGTTGCGTATCAGAAATCTGATTATAACCGCTGGCTGGATTCGATGCTGAGGGTAGCTCTTAGCAAGATAAGATAGTTGACAAAAAGTAACCGTGGCATCAATTTTGCATGCTGATTTGATGTAATCATTCGAGCCAAGCCATAAGAAAGACTGCGTCATGGAACTCACCCCGCGCGAGAAAGACAAGCTGCTGATTTTTACCGCCAGCCTTTTGGCCGAGCGACGTATGGCGCGCGGTTTAAAGCTCAATTACCCCGAGGCCATGGCGCTGATCAGCGCTGCGGTCATGGAAGGCGCGCGCGACGGCAAAACGGTGGCGCAACTGATGAGCTATGGCCGCACCATCTTGACCCGTGCCGATGTGATGGACGGCATTGCCGAGCTGATACCTGACATACAGGTCGAGGCGACATTTCCTGACGGGACCAAGCTGGTCACTGTCCACCAACCGATTGTTTAAGGAATTATTTATGCGACGATTAATCACTCAATCAATAGCTGCTGGCACTGGATTAATGGGGGTGACAGCCGTTTTTGCGCATGATGGCCACGGCTTGGCAGGCATCCACTGGCACGCTACCGACACGCTTGGCTTTGTCGCCGTTAGCGCCTTGGTAGCCATGGCTATTTGGTTGTCGCGAAAGTAAAAACAAGGAAATGGCCATGATTCCAGGCGAATTGATCACCGACGGCCCAGACCACGTTTTAAACGCCGGTCGGCGCACTGCGACAGTGGTGGTGCAAAACACCTCTGACCGGCCAATACAGGTCGGATCGCACTACCACTTTGCAGAGACCAATGCAGCGCTTGGCTTTGAGCGTGAGGCAACGCGCGGCATGCGACTAAATATTGCATCAGGCACAGCGGTACGCTTTGAGCCTGGCCAGCAGCGCACGGTGGAGTTGGTGGACTTTGCAGGCGAACGCAAGATTTATGGTTTTCGCGGTCTTGTCCAGGGAGCGATGTAATGGCAACCATTGGAAGACGTGCCTATGCTGAAATGTTTGGCCCCACAGTCGGTGACCGCCTGCGCTTAGCCGACACTGACCTGATGGTTGAAGTAGAAGCTGACTACACCCTGCGTGCTGGCAGTTATGGCGAAGAGGTCAAGTTTGGCGGCGGCAAGACCATACGCGACGGCATGGCGCAATCGCAGCGCACCAACGCAGAAGGTGCGGTGGATTGCGTGATGACCAACGCGCTCATCATTGACCATTGGGGCATCGTCAAGGCCGACATTGGCCTGAAAGCTGGGCGCATTGCAAGCATTGGCAAAGCTGGTAACCCAGACGTGCAACCCGGCGTTGACATCATCATTGGCCCCGGCACGGAGGTCATCAGTTGTGAAGGCATGATCGTCACCGCTGGTGGCATTGACGCACACATCCACTTTATTTGCCCGCAACAGATTGAAGAAGCGCTGGCCAGTGGCATCACCACCATGATGGGCGGCGGCACCGGCCCAGCCACCGGCACCTTTGCCACCACCTGCACACCCGGCCCATGGAACATTGAGCGCATGCTGCAAGCAGCTGATGCTTTCCCGATGAACCTGGGCTTTTTTGGCAAAGGCAACGCCAGCCTGCCTGCTGCCCTGCATGAGCAAATCAATGCAGGCGTGATTGGCCTGAAGCTCCACGAAGACTGGGGCAGTACACCCGCCGCCATCAGCAATTGCCTGGACGTCGCGGACCTGACAGACATCCAGGTGGCGATTCACAGCGACACGCTGAACGAATCCGGTTTTGTCGAAAATACGATTCAGGCGACCAAAGGCCGCGGCCTGTGCGCCTTTCACACCGAAGGCGCTGGCGGCGGCCATGCACCTGATATTTTGAAGGTGGTGGGCGAAGCGAACTTTTTGCCCAGCTCCACCAACCCGACCATGCCCTACACCGTCAACACACTTGACGAGCATGTTGACATGCTGATGGTGTGCCACCACCTCGATGCAGGCATTGCCGAAGATTTAGCCTTTGCCGAAAGCCGCATCCGTAAGGAAACCATTGCCGCCGAAGACGTGCTGCATGACCTGGGTGCCATCAGCATGATGAGCAGCGACAGCCAGGCCATGGGCCGCGTGGGTGAGGTGATTATTCGCACTTGGCAAGCCGCCCACAAGATGAAGCAGCAGCGCGGCTGGCTTGCTCCGTCAATCACCACCGCAGCCCCGCAGCCTCAATCCCTGTCCCAGCAGAAGAGCCAAGCGTCCAGAGGTCAACCGAGTACGGCAGACCAAGATTCTCAGACAGACAACTTTCGCGTCAAACGCTACATCAGCAAATACACCATCAACCCGGCAATTGCGCACGGCATTGCGCATGAAGTCGGCTCGATTGAAGTTGGTAAATGGGCCGATGTAGTGGTTTGGAAACCCGCATTTTTTGGCATCAAACCATCCATCATCTTAAAGGGTGGCTTCATCGCCATGGCAGCGATGGGCGACCCGAATGCCTCCATCCCCACACCACAACCGGTGCACTACCGCCCCATGTTTGGCGCCTTTGGCGGCGCCATTGCCAAGGGCTCACTGACCTTCGTCTCGCAAGCCGGGTTGGCTGCGGGCATCAAAGACACGTTCGGTTTGGCCAAGGGCTTGAGCGCCGTAAAAAAAATCCGTGACGTGCGCAAGCAGCACATGGTGCACAACGCTTATCTACCCAAAATGGAGATTGATGCGCAGACCTATGCGGTGCGGGCAGATGGGCAATTGCTGAGCTGTGAGCCTGCTACGATTTTGCCAATGGCACAACGCTACTTTTTGTTTTAAGCTTTTTTGAAAGATTGAATGCTGCAGATTTCGAAAATCATCCCCCAAGGCGCAGGGCTGGCACCGGTACTTGTCAAACGCGCCTCCAGCCTTGAGCTTGACTGGGACACGCGGCAAAAAAGCCGCTTTGATGGCGTTGACTCACTGGGCCGGCCGCTAGGCGTATTTTTGCCGCGCGGTACGCTGGTACGCGGCGGTGATGTGCTGGTGGCTGAAGACGGCTCAATGGTCAGGGTGATCGCTGCGCCGCAAGCCGTACTGCGCATTACAGCTTGCACGTCACACGGCAGCCCGTTTGACCTGACCCGCGCCGCCTACCACCTGGGCAACCGCCATGTGCCGATTGAACTCAAACCCGACCACTTGAAAATTGAGCCCGACCATGTGCTGGCTGATCTGCTGCGGTCTATGCATTTAATCGTCAATCAAGCCAGTGAAGCGTTTGAGCCTGAAGGCGGTGCGTACAGCGCTGGCGGTCATGCGCATTCGCAAGTGGCTATTCCCATCGTTGCAAAACCGCATGTACACGGGCCTGATTGCAACCACGGGAACGACCAAGGCCAAAGTCATAACCATGACCACGGTCACGGCCATCAGCACTGACTTGTACGCTGCGCCACAGGCCAACGCAGCGCTTCCCGCAGCCAGCCTGCTGCAATTGATCTGGCTCGCCTCACCAGCCTTGCCTGTGGGTGGATTTTCATACTCAGAAGGGCTTGAAGCCGCCATTCTACGGGCGCAATCAGCTCCTGAAAACATAGCTGACAACGCAGCCAGTGAATGGGTCTGCGACTGGTTGTGTGACCAATTGCAACTCGCCCAGGCGCGCGGCGATTTGGCGCTTATCGCCCAAGCCGTTCCAGCGTGGCGCAACGGTCAGTCAAGCCGTATCACCCAGCTCAACGACTGGCTGCTACAAACCCGCGAGACCAGCGAGTTGCGCGCGCAAGCCGAGCAAATGGGCCGCTCACTGTGCAACTGGCTGCGCCACCACGACGGTATAGATGCAGCGCAGCTTGGACACTGCGCGCAATTGCCACCTACCTACCCTATCGCTTTTGCACTGGCTGCCGCGCACACCGAGGCATCGGTACGCGACTGTCTGCTGGCCTATGCTTTCGGCTGGGCTGAAAACATGGTGCAAGCGGCTATCAAATCTGTGCCGCTGGGCCAAACGGCTGGCCAGCGCATCCTGGCACGCCTGAGCCAGGCCATTCCATCCGCCGTTCAAACCGCTATCGATTTGCCAGACAGCGAACGCCAGGCTTTTTCACCCATGCTGGCGATACTTTCCTCGCAACACGAAACCCAATACTCAAGGCTTTTCAGATCATGAATTCGTCATCCCCCATGCATCACATCGCCAATCGCACCAAAAAGCTGCCGCCCCTACGCATTGGCATCGGCGGTCCGGTCGGCTCTGGCAAAACCACCCTGCTTGAAATGCTCTGCAAGGCCATGAAGACCAAGTACGACCTGGTGGCCATTACCAACGACATCTACACCAAAGAAGACCAGCGCATCCTGACGGTCAGCGGCGCGCTGGCTGCCGAACGCATCATGGGTGTAGAAACAGGCGGCTGCCCGCACACCGCCATTCGTGAAGACGCCTCCATCAATCTGGAGGCGATTGACCGCATGTTGGTGGACTTTCCCAACGCCGATGTGGTGTTCATCGAGTCAGGCGGCGACAACCTGGCCGCCACCTTCAGCCCCGAGCTGAGCGACCTGACAATCTACGTGATTGATGTCGCTGCCGGTGAAAAAATCCCCCGCAAAGGCGGCCCAGGTATCACCAAAAGCGATTTGTTTGTGATTAACAAAACCGACCTGGCGCCCTATGTAGGTGCCGACCTCAAGGTGATGGAAATGGACACCATCCGTATGCGCACCAGCGCCAAAGGCTTGAAGCCGTTTGTCATGACCAACCTGAAAACCAATGCAGGTCTGGCTGAAGTCGTGGCATTTATTGAAACCAAAGGCATGCTGCTGGTGGCATAAAAGCACTTTTTTTAAGCGCCATGTTTATCGCAACCGGCTGCAGCGGTTAAACTATGTGGCTTGGAAGCTTGGCAGAGCGGTTGAATGCAGCAGTCTTGAAAACTGCCGAGGA
>JBBAPP010000057.1:0-13580 GCA_040400775.1 Polaromonas sp.
AAACTGACCTTTGCCATGTCCGGTTGGACCGGCTTTGCGCCCATCACGCTGGCCAAAGAGGCAGGCATTTTCAAGAAAAACGGCTTGGATGTGACGATCAAAAAAATTCCGCAAAAAGACCGCCACCTGGCCATTGCCTCGGGTGACGTGCAGTGCGCCGCCACCACGGTGGAGACCTGGATCGCCTGGAATGCCAACGGCGTAGCGACCACACAAATTTTTCAGCTCGACAAAAGCTTTGGCGCTGACGGCATCGTGGTTAAACCCGGGATCACCAAAATCAGTGACTTGAAAGGTAAAACTGTTGCCGTCAGCGCGCCGGGTACAGCGCCCTATTTCACCCTCGCCTGGATGCTGAAGAAAAACGGCATGAGTATCAAGGATGTCAAACTTGTTAGCCTGGAACCACAAGCCGCCGCCAACGCCATGATTGCAGGCACAGCGGGCATTGATGCTGCCATGACCTACGAGCCGTTTTTAAGCGCCGTCCGTGCCAAGCCAGAAGCAGGTGTCATTTTGGCCACCACGCTGGACTACCCGATGGTCATGGATACCGTGGGTTGCACGCCTAAGTTCTTAAGCGACAACCCCAAAGCGGCCAAAGCGCTTACCGACAGCTACTTTGAGGCGCTGGAAATGATTCAAAAAGAATCAAAGAAAAGCTTTGAAGTCATGGGTGCGGATGTCAAACAGACAGCCGAAGCCTTTGAAGGCAGCCAGAAGTTTTTACGCTGGCAAGACCGGGCTGCTAACCAGAAGTTTTTTGCTGGCGAACACGCCGCGTTCAGCAAGGAAGCCGCCGACTTGCTGATGGAAGCCGGTATCATTAAAAACCTGCCTGACATGACGAAACTGGCCGACACCCGTTTTTTGAAGTAGACATTGCTCCCACGCTGGTCGCTTCGCGTACTTCGCGCCCCCCCGAGGAGCCGCGTTTTTCTAAGGGCGGTCCGTCGAAAAACATTTCCAAATCTGCGCATCGCTTGATATGAAACCTCTTCGACCCGTAGCGCCCGGTACAAAAATCCTGTTGGGCATCAGTTTTTTTGTTCTATTTTTCGCCGTCTGGGCGGTGGTGACCTTTGGCGGTATCGTGCCAAAAATTTTTTTGGCTGACCCCATCACCATGGTCCGGTCTGGCTACGATTTGTTGGTCAATCAGGGCTTTAGCAAAGACATTGGGATGACGGTATGGCGGGTCTTTGGCGGATTTTTGTTGGCCGCTGTATTGGCCATTCCGTTGGGTGTTTTGATGGGAGCGTACAAGCCGATTGAAGCGTTTTTTGAGCCCTTCGTCAGCTTTGCGCGCTATCTGCCTGCATCGGCTTTTATTCCGCTGCTGATTTTGTGGGCGGGGATTGGCGAGGCGCAAAAACTCTCAGTAATTTTTATCGGTTCGTTTTTTCAGTTGGTACTGATGGTGGCGGTGAGCGTCGGCAACACCCGGCGCGACTTGGTCGAGGCCGCCTACACCTTGGGCGCGACTGACCGGGGCATCGTCCTGCGGGTACTCGTGCCCAGCAGCGCACCAGAGATTTTTGAAACCCTGCGCATGGTGCTGGGCTGGGCCTGGACCTATGTCATCGTAGCCGAGCTGATTGGCGCGTCCAGCGGTATTGGCCACATGATCACCGACAGCCAGGCGCTGCTGGCCACAGACCAAATCATTTTTGGCATCATCGTGATTGGCGTGATCGGGCTGGTGACTGATTTGGCCTTTAAAGCCATCAACCGCAAGCTCTTTCCGTGGGCCAAGTTGTGAAGATGAATGCTGAAAGCGCTGCATGAGTATTCTTGAAGTCAAAGGCGTCTCGAAAACCTTTATGGGCATGGGCGCAGCTCAAAGCACCGTTGCCTTGCAAGCCACTGACCTGAGCGTTGAAGAAAACGACTTCATCACCATCCTCGGCCCCTCTGGCTGCGGTAAAAGTACGCTTTTGAGGATGGTGGCTGGGCTGGATACGCCGACCACGGGCAGCATCACGCTTGACGGTAAACCGGTCACCACACCGGGCGCTGACAGGGGCATGGTGTTTCAAAGCTACACCCTGTTCCCCTGGCTGACGGTACTTGAAAACGTGTGCTTTGGCCTGCGTGAAAAAGGCTTGCCACTGCCTGAACAACTGGCGCTTGCCCACCCCTTCATCGCCAAGGTTGGTTTGCAGGGTTTTGAAGGTCACTTTCCCAAACAGCTCTCGGGCGGCATGCAGCAGCGCACCGCTTTGGCGCGGGCGTTGGCCAACGACCCGCGTATGTTGTTGATGGACGAGCCCTTTGGTGCGCTTGACCACCAGACCCGAGAGCTGATGCAAGAACTGTTGCAAGGCATTTGGGAAGCGGAACATAAAACCGTGCTGTTCGTCACCCACGACATCGACGAAGCGATTTTTATGGGCAACCGCGTGGTGGTGATGAGCGCCCGGCCGGGCCGTATCAAGTGCGACCTGCCTGTAGCGATTGCCCATCCGCGCCACTATTCAGTCAAAACCACGCCTTTATTTGTGGAGCTAAAGGCTACTCTGACCGAAGAAATTCGGATGGAAGTGCAAAAAGCTGCTGGATTGATCTTGCAGGCAAGCTGATTAAGCTATTAATTTAATAGCTTATTACGCCCGTATTCATTGGGTTAAAGGCATTTTTTATGCTTATTTTAAGTTTTTTGCTTGAAGTACAGTTTTTTTCGAGTCAAATCCCGCGCCATCCCAGCCGCCCTACACTCTGTGCCTATGACTTCTGAACGCGCCAAAGCAAAAAGCCCCAAATCTCTGTCCGGTCTGTTGCCATTTTTGCGGCCGTACAAGGGGCGCATTGCATTAGCAGGGTTCTTTTTAGTGATGGCTGCGGTGTCGACGCTGGTGTTTCCATTGGCGCTGCGCAGCTTGATTGATGGTGGCCTGGTGACGAGCGACACCAGCGCGGCTGCCAAAGGAGGCCAATTGATGGCCCTGCGGACCCATTTTTTTGAGCTGTTTGGTGTCGCTGCGGCGCTGGGTTTGTTTTCAGCTGGGCGCTTTTATATGGTCAGTTGGCTGGGTGAGCGCGTGACTGCTGACCTGCGCAATGCGGTGTACGGCCATGTGCTCAAACAAAGTCCACAGTTTTTTGAAACCACGCAAACCGGTGAGGTACTCTCCCGCTTGACGGGCGACACAACGCTGGTACAAACCGTGGTCGGCTCGTCACTCAGCATGGGGCTGCGCAACTTGGTGATGGGTATCGGCGCGATTGGTATGCTGATTTATTCCAACCCGTATTTAATGCTACAAATCATGGCCGGGCTGCTGATTGTTGTGGCGCCGTCAGTTATTTTTGGCCGACGGGTGCGTAAGTTGTCACGCGCCAGCCAAGACCGGGTGGCAGATTCAAGTGCGATTGCTGCTGAGGTGCTGAACGCCATTCCTATTGTGCAAAGCTACGCCGCTGAAGGGCGTGAGGCGGTACGCTTTAACAAGTCATCGACCAACGCCTTTAACGTGGCAATCCGCCGGTCTAAGGCGCGTACGGTGTTGGTCGCATTTATCATCATTGCCACGTCAGCAGCGCTGCTCTGGGGCCTGTACCAAGGTACACAATCAGTGATGCGCGGCGACATCAGCGCTGGCCACTTGGGGCAGACCGTGGTGTACGTGATTATTTTGGCCAGTGCCTCAGCAGTTCTGGGTGAAACCTATGGTGACCTGCTGCGTGCAGCGGGCGCCACCGAACGCCTGATGGAACTGCTGGAAACCAACTCGCCCATCACTTCACCGGCCAATCCAACGCCCGCACCAGCCATTCAGGCTGGCAGCGCCGTCGAATTTCAAGCCACGCACTTTAACTACCCGTCCCGGCCACTGCAAGCTGCGCTGTCTAATTTCAGCATGCGTGTGGCGCCAGGCGAAACTGTCGCCATTGTGGGGCCCAGCGGCGCTGGTAAAAGTACCGTTTTTCAGTTACTGCTGCGGTTTTATGACCCACAATCCGGCCGCATCACACTTGACGGCGTGGCGACCAAAGACATGTCGCTCAGTGACTTGCGCCAGCGTGTTGGCATCGTGCCGCAAGATGCGGTTATTTTCTCAACCAGCGCTTTGGAAAACATCCGCTACGGCAAGCCCGAGGCGACCGACGAGGAGGCCAAAGCTGCCGCTAAAGCCGCCTTTGCAGACGAGTTCATCTCCCTGCTACCCGAAGGCTACGACACCTTTTTGGGCGAACGCGGCGTCCGCCTTTCGGGCGGCCAGCGACAGCGCATCGCCATTGCGCGCGCCATGCTTAAAAACTCGCCACTTTTGCTGCTGGACGAAGCCACCAGCGCACTCGATGCCGAAAGCGAGCGCATGGTGCAAGCCGCGCTTGAATCGGCTATGAAAGGGCGCACCACGCTGGTTGTGGCGCACCGCTTGGCCACCGTTCAGCAAGCTGACCGGATTTTGGTTCTCGACCAGGGCCAGTTGGTTGAGCAAGGCACGCACGCCGAGCTGGTCGCCAAGGGCGGGGTGTATGCGCGGCTGGCGGCGTTGCAGTTCACGAGCTGAGACTGCCATAGACTATGCATTTGTTGCATATATCCAGATAAAGCTGGCCTTGGACATGTAACCAGCAAGCTCTTAAAGTGTGGCTTGGTTCAGAAAATTTCCAACCGGAGTTTGCATGTCAAATATTCCCGCCAACAGCACCAACATACCTGCTGTAGATCACAGCGCGCACCCCCTGCCCTCCTATTTAGACGCTAGCAACCTCGGCCCTTGGGGCAACTACTTGCAGCAGGTTGACCGCGTTATTCCATACCTGGGTAATCTGGCACGCTGGGCTGAAACCTTAAAGCGCCCCAAGCGTGTTTTGATTGTTGATGTGCCGATTCACATGGACGACGGCACGGTGGCGCACTTTGAAGGCTACCGCGTGCAGCACAATGTGTCGCGCGGTCCTGGCAAAGGCGGTGTGCGTTTTCACCAGGACGTGACGCTGTCTGAAGTGATGGCTTTGGCGGCCTGGATGTCAGTGAAGAACGCAGCAGTGAATGTGCCGTACGGGGGCGCAAAAGGCGGCATCCGCGTCGATCCGAAAAAACTCTCCCGTGGTGAACTAGAGCGTATGACGCGCCGCTACACGAGCGAAATCGGCATCATCATTGGCCCGAACAAAGACATCCCTGCGCCAGACGTGAACACCAATGAGCAAATCATGGCCTGGATGATGGACACCTACTCCATGAACACTGGCTCGACCGCCACAGGAGTGGTCACTGGCAAGCCTGTGGACTTGGGTGGCTCCTTGGGTCGGCGCGAAGCCACTGGGCGCGGCGTGTTTACAGTAGGCTGTGAGGCTGCACAGCACATTGGCCTGGAGATCAACGGCGCACGCCTTGCCGTACAGGGCTTTGGCAACGTGGGCGGCGTGGCAGGCAAGTTGTTTGCCGAGGCGGGGGCTAAGCTTGTAGCCGTGCAAGACCACAGTGGCACGATTTACCAAGAATCAGGTTTGAACGTCCCCGCCCTGTTACAGCATGTTGCAGAACATGGCGGCGTGGGTGGCTATGCAGGTGCTGAAGTGCTGGCCAGCGACAGCTTCTGGGACGTGGCATGCGATATTTTGATACCCGCCGCCCTGGAGCAGCAGATCACCGCAGCCAACGCAGGCCGCATCAAGGCACGCATGGTGATTGAAGGCGCCAACGGCCCAACAACGCCTGCCGCCGACGACATTTTGCAGTCGCGCAACATTTTGGTGTTGCCCGACGTGATTGCTAATGCAGGTGGGGTAACGGTCAGCTACTTTGAATGGGTGCAAGACTTTTCAAGCTTTTTCTGGGACGAAGAAGAGATCAACGCCCGTCTCGTCAAAATCATGAAGCACGCCTTTGCAGGCGTCTGGGACGTGGCGCAAGAACGCAAAGTAAGCTTGCGCACCGCGACTTTCATTGTGGCCTGCAAGCGGATTCTGCATACCCGCGAGCTGCGCGGTTTGTACCCTTGATAGTTTGGGCTGTGCTGGATGCCTAAAAAGAGCTAAAAAATGCTATTTTTTAACTGAATAGACTTTTATGCTGATTGATACAGGATCAAGTAGCTTTTAAATAAATAGCATTTGTAAAGCCTTACTGCAAAGTTTCTTTCCATTTCTAGCCAAAGGCCGTACCCGGCAAAAGGCTCAATGTTGCTCTGAAGGCAGCCCGGCACCAATTAGCATCGCCTCGCTCGAGAGCTCCCGCATGAAGCACATCATTTCGCTAAGCTCTATGTCATCCGCGTCAACTCCACTTTGCAAGTCACGCTCACCCACATGTACCTCGCAGCGCGCCAGCGTCGGGAATTGGCAGCAAGCTGCCATAGCCGGGCAGGTAGTAGGCGGCGTTTTTCATCGCGACAGCAGTAATTGCAAAGCCGCCTCGGACATCAGGCACTCAAGCCGCAACTGCGCGCGCGTGAAGCCGACAAAAAGTTTGCGCAGCTCTTTTGGGTTGAGTTCTTTGAAGTCGATCTCGCACAGTACCACTACAGGTGCGCTCTGGCCTTTGAATCGGTAGATGGTCTCTACCAACAGCTCGCCTTCGCTCCAAAGCGCGTTGCCAGCGCTGTCGTAAGTGCCCAAAAAACGGCGAAGACTGAACCCGGCAAGGGTGGGTGAGGCCAGCAGCTCGGAGCGCTCGCGCCCTGCAAAAGTAATCACGGCAATCTGCGACGCGGTGTGACCCTCTGCCAGCAGCTTCTTGAGGCATTTCTCAAGTGCATTCAGACTGTCTTTTTTGCCGGTGCCATAGGCTTCAAACCCAGGCAGGTCGCCTGGGTAAGCCGACTTGGGCGTCACTGGATCAGTCGCCAACCGCAATCTATTAATTGCCTCAACCACCCGTACAGGGCTGCGAAAGTTGTCCATGCACTTCACGTGCACAGCGTCCACCATGTCAAAGCTGTCTCGCGGATACACCTGCTGGTCCGGGTCACCCAGCACGTAAAACCGGCCATCGGGCTTGAGTCGCACGACCAGCGCCTGCACCCAGGCAGGCTCAAAGTCTTGCGACTCGTCTACCACCAGTAAGTCCAGCCGCATTGCCTGCTCGCCGGCATGCGCGATAAGCTCGTCTGCCATGCGGGCGTAAACGCTGGTGTCGGCAAAGTCTGGCTCATGGCCGCGGCCTCTGGCAAATTGCGCGCAATACTCATGAAAGGTGGCTACCTCTGCCACGGGCGGCGAGACGCTGGCCATATGGTCAGCGAGCGATCGGTTAAAACAGACATAGGCCGACCGGAGTTTGCGCGCCGATGCGTCTCTGAGCAATGCCAGCGCCAGCTGCGTCTTGCCTGAACCAGCAGTAGCCTCCACCACAAACGCACCGCCAGGATGCGATATCCGCGGCACCCAGGTGGCCAGGCCGTCGGCCAGCGCCACACTGGCTCTTTGCACCTGTCCAATCAGCGTGGAAGGGTCGGGTTGCAGTCTGAAGCGGTTCACCAGAAAGTCAAGCACCTTCGCACGCGTTAGCGCTGGCAGGATGGCCGCTGGGAAAGAGCCGCACACCAGCCCAGCCAGGTCGTCCATCTGCGCGGCGTCAATGATTCTTTCGCGCGGGTAGGCCACCGTGCCCTGCGCCACTAGCTGGTCGGGCAGCACCACAAAGTGGGCCACGCGCACAGCGCCCAGGCCGGCCTCTTCAAGCCCGCCCGTCAGGCCGCTGTGCTGGCGGCGCGCCTGATAACCCACGTTTTTGTCTTGCCGCCCTGCCGTGCCGCCATAAGACTTGGTCAACTCTGTACCCGATACCTCTACCGCACCTGACTTGACTTCCAAAATTGTGACGTGACCACCGGGCCCCACCACCACCAAGTCCATCTCACCAAAAGCCTGCCGGCCGTCACGCATGGCCGACCAGTCCACACTGTGGAAAACATCAAATCTGTCGGGCAGGCCCTTCCCCAGCATGGCCAGCACGTCACGCTCCCGGTAGCTGCCCAGGCTGGTGGGGTGAATAGATAAAAGCGCGGGATGCAAATTAGCCATAAGCTGCTGATGCTAACCTGCCCCCATTGGGTGTAACCTTTGGCGTCAGCTTGGAAGCCTTTCCTGGCGCCCGAAAGAATCGAAGGAAGTCACTTGCACAAAATCGCTCACCAGATTCGCTACTCTGCCTCTGACGTTATCGCCTTTCTGGGCTGCCAGCACCGCACTGCGCTGGACCTGATGGACCTGGACACCAAGCTCACGCGCGCCCCGGTGGACGAGCAGATGAAGCTGATCCAAGACAAAGGCTATGCGCATGAAGACAGTTTCTTGGCCAGCTTGAAGGCGCGCGGCGGCCAGGTGGTCACGCTGAGCAGCTCGGGCAGCATGGACGCCAACCTGCAAGCTACTCGCGAGGCCATGGCCTCGGGGGCTGATATTGTTTTTCAGGCGGCGCTGGCCAAGGGCGACTTTATGGGCTATGCCGACTTTTTAATGCGCGTAGAAACGCCCTCAAACTTTGGCAGCTGGAGCTACGAAGTAGCCGACACCAAGCTGGCACACCGGGCGCAGCCCAAGTTCATAGTCCAGCTGGCGCACTACTCTGAGCTGCTGGCCAACATGCAGGGGGCTTATCCGCAACACATGCACCTGGTGCTGGGCAACCGGGTTGAGCGCAGCTTTCGGGTGCAAGACTACCTGCACTACTACCGCCGCCTGCGTCAGCGTTTTGACGCCTTTCTGGCAAACCGCCCCGCCACTGCCCCCGAACAATGCGATCAATGCAGCGTCTGCGACTGGCGCGAGCGCTGCGCCAGCGAATGGTTGGAAACCGACCACCTCAACCAAGTGGCCAACGCCAGCAAGCAACACATCCACAAGCTGCGCCGCCAAGGCATCAGCACCCTGGCCGCCCTGGGCAGCCTGCCCGCCACGCAAGCCGTGCCCACCTTCTCAGCCGAAACCCTTGAAAGACTGCGCAACCAGGCGCGGCTGCAACTGACCAAGCGTCAAACAGGGCAAAGCATTTACGAACTGCTCAAAGCCAACGCTGCGGGCTTGACGGGCTTTGACAGTCTTCCGCCGCCTGACGAAGGCGACCTCTTTTTTGATATGGAAGGCAACCCGCTGGACGACGGCGGTCTGGAGTACCTGTTTGGCGTGTACCTGCGCCAGCAAGGCCAATGGGTGTTTAAAGATTTTTGGGCGCACAACAGGGGGCAAGAGAAAACAGCTTTTTGCGACTTCATAGACTTTGTCATGCAGCGCCTGGCCGCCTACCCTCAGGCGCATGTTTATCACTACGCCCACTACGAGCCCACAGCACTCAAACGGCTGATGTCAGTGCACGGCGTGCGCGAAGCCGAGGTAGACCAGCTACTGCGGCAAAAACGTTTTGTAGACCTCTACAAAGTGGTCACGCAGTCGGTGCGCATTTCAGAGCCGCGTTACTCGATCAAAAACCTCGAAACCTTTTACATGGGCAAGCGCGAAGGTGATGTCACCAACGCTGGGGCCAGCATCGTCTATTACGAAAACTGGCGAAAGACCCGCAACCCCGAGCTACTCCAAAGAATCCGCGACTACAACGAAGACGACTGCCGCTCCACCTACCTGCTGCACGACTGGCTGCTAAGCATCAGGTCCGCCGCTAGCCCGGTAAACCAGGCTGCCGCCAGCGCAGCGCCAGGCGATCCCATCAACGAAGAAACAGGCAAGCCCGAAAAAGGCCAAAAGATCCGCGACCATGAAGCCATGCTGGTCAGCTACGAACAACAACTCCTTGCGGGCGTGCCCGACATAGCTGCCGAGCAAACCGACGCGCAGCGCGTGCGCGTGCTGATGAACCAGCTGCTCGACTTTCATCGCCGCTCCGCCAAACCCGCCTGGTGGAGCATCTTTGCCCGGCAGGAGATGACACCCGAAGAATTACTGGAAGACCTCGAATGCATTGCCGGCTTGACACTTCTGTCTGTGCAACCCGGCATCAACAGCCGCAGCCAGCAAACTGCCCGCTACGCCTACCCCGCGCAAGACTTCAAGCTGCGCAGCGGCGACGACTGCGTGCGCACCGACACCTCTGAAAGCCTGGGCAAACTGGGCAACATAGACGAAGACGCCCACACGCTAGACATCAAGATTAGCGCCCGCAAAGAAGCCCCCGCCAGCGTCAGCATCTCGACCGGTGGGCCCATCAACACCGACGTGATCACCAAGGCCGTATTCCGGCAGGCCGACGCGCTGCTGGCCGGCAACGGGAAGTTTCAGGCGGCGCTAGACTTTTTAGCCAAGGCCGCGCCGCGCATCACTGGCCACACACCCGGCCAGCCCATCATTGACGAAACACGCCCCGCCCTGCCGCAAATCATTGACGCCGTGGCCCGCCTGGACCACAGCACCCTGTTCATACAGGGCCCGCCCGGTGCAGGTAAAACCTTCACTGGTTCCAGGCTCATTGCCAACCTGCTGTCTCGCGGCCACAGCGTTGGCGTGTCGTCCAACAGCCATAAAGCCATTCAGAACCTGCTTGAAGCCGTCGAGAAAGAAGCCAACGCACTTCAGCTGCAGTTCAGCGGCGCTTACAAAGGCTCAGCGCAATCTACAAGCTCTGATTTTGTTAGCACCCGCATCAAGACCGTGGCGCGTGCGGAGGACATCACCCGTGCGCTAGCGGGCGGCACAGTGCAGCTGGTGGCAGGTACCGCCTGGCTTTTCAGCGCCCCCGACATGGAGCAAACGCTGGACTACCTGTTTGTAGACGAAGCCGGCCAGGTGGCCACCGCCAACCTGCTGGCCATGATGACCAGCAGCACCAACGTGATTTTGCTGGGCGACCAAATGCAGCTTGGCCAGCCCACCCAAGGCGTGCACCCCGGCGAGTCAGGCTTGTCGGCGCTCGACTTTCTGCTTGAAGGCCAGGCCACCATCGCCCCAGACCGCGGTGTCTTTTTGGCCACCACCTGGCGCATGCATGAAGACGTGTGCCGCTTCATCTCTGACGCGGTGTATGACGGCCGCCTGCACCCCGAGCCAGACAACGCCAGGCAGCGCCTGGTGCTGAGCAACACCGCACACCCTCTGTTGCGCCCGACCGGGCTGGTGCACGTACCAGCAGTGCACGAAGGTTGCGCCCAGCGCAGCGACGAAGAAGCCAGTATCGTGGCCGATCTGTACAACAGCCTTTTGACGCAGCGCTACCAAGACCGCCACGGCCAAGAACACGCCATGGGCATAGCCAACATCCTGGTGGTGGCGCCCTACAACATGCAAGTGGATTTATTGCGCCGCAAGCTCCCGCCGGGTGCGCGGGTGGGCACGGTAGATAAGTTTCAGGGGCAGGAAGCAGAAGTCGCCATCGTCTCCATGGCCACCTCCAACAGCGACAGCATGCCGCGCCACATTGAGTTTTTGTACAGCAAAAACCGGCTCAACGTCGCCATATCCCGCGCCCGCTGCCTGGCCTTGCTGGTCGCCAACCCCGCACTGGCCGACATCAGTTGTAGCACCGTCGAGCAAATGGGCTTGGTTAACCTGCTTTGCAAAGCGGTGGGGCATGGGAGCAGTTAGCGGCTTTTGCCTGCCAACAATCTGCAGGTAAAACCTTATGCCAGTGCGATTCGCGCACGCCATGCCACACAATCGTGCCAATTTTTAGCTTGATCGTGCTATTATTTAGCATGCCCATCAGTTCTGCACTCTTTACCGACAGCCAGGCCCGCGTTTTGAGCTGGGTCTTTGGTCAACCCGAGCGGGCCTACCACCTGAGCGAGTTGCGTCGGCTGACCGGGTTGGGCAGCGCATCTTTGCAGCGAGAATTGAACCGTCTGGCAGAGGCGGGGCTGGTCGATGCGCAGGCGGTCGGCAACATGCGCCGCTTTCAAGCCAACCCGAAGTCACCCGTTTACGCAGAATTGGTGGCCTTGACACGCAAAACACTTGGCACGGTGCCAGTGCTGCGTGAGGCCTTGCAAGCGCTGCTGCCCGACCTGAAATCCGCCTGGGTCTATGGCTCGGTCGCCAAGCAAACGGACACAGCCCAAAGTGACGTAGATGTGATGCTGGTTGGCGAGAGCTTGCAGCTCAGTCAGGTGCTGGCCGCCCTGGAAACCGCCGAAGCCAAACTTGGCCGGAAAATCAACCCCAGCTGCTATTCAACCCCAGAGTTTGAGCGCCGCCGCGCCGAGCCTGACTCGTTTGTTAACCGGGTGCTGTCGCAGCCCATACTGCCATTGCTAGGTTAAATAAAGGGAGTGGTCGATGATCCTGCCTGAGCTGGACAAGCTTGTGCGCATCGGGTAGCTCAAGGCCGAAGCGCGCAACGCACAAGAAGTCAGCCGTATGCTAGCTATGGCACAGATCCGTTTGAAGGATGCGATGCTGGTCAAGTTGTCGCTGGAGGGGCGCTTTACCAGCGCCTACAACGCCGCCCATGCCGCAGCCTTGGCAGCGTTGCGCTGGCACGGCTACCGTAGCGAGAATCGTTACACCGTTTTCCAGTGCCTCACACATACCCTGAGCTGACCCACCAATCGATGGCGCGTGCTGGACGCCGCTCACCAAAAACGCAATTTGGCAGAGTACGAAGGCTACCTGTACATCGAAGAATCAAATGTGAACGAGTTGTGTGGCTTGGTGCAAGGCTTGATTACGGATGTGCATGCGCTGATTGAAAAATAAGCCCCATACCCTTGAGCAACTGACCCTGGCATTGACCCGCTGAGACTTGCACAAGTCTGTGGGATGGGATAAAATGTGTACACATAGATCCACAACTGAAAGGGTAAACACATGGAAGCGACGAAGGTGGGCATACGCGAGTTCCGCACCGACTTGGCCGAGTACATTGCATCAAGCACGCCTGTGGCGGTGACGCGGCATGGGCAAACAGTTGGTTACTTTATTCCCATACATGGGCAAGTGGAAGCCGATGTTGTTGCATTGAAAAAAGCCAGCAAAACCTTGGACAAGCTGCTTGAGGCGCAGGGTGTGGATGTCGAGTCTGTAGTGGCAGATTTCAAGACCGCTCGCAGGAGGGCAAGCTCGCCTGCGAAAAAGTTGACAGCCAAAGCAGCATGAGCGGCAAGGCCATCGTTCTCGATGCGAACATTCTGATTCGTGCTGTGCTGGGGAGGCGGGTGCGTGAACTGATTTTTGACAACGCTGTGACGGTCAAGTTCTTTGCGCCTGATGTTGCGTATGTAGACGCACGAAAGTATCTGCCTGTGTTGCTGAAAAAGCGAGGTGTTGATACCAGTGCCGCAATGCTTGTGCTGGATCGTCTTGAGGGTGTCGTTCAGCCCATTGATGTCGAACTCTACGAAGGCATGCAACAGCAGGCATTGCAACGTATCGCCGTTCGTGATGCGGATGACTGGCCTGTGTTGGCATGCGCGATGACTTTGAGTTGTCCAATCTGGACTGAGGATGCGGATTTCTTTGGCACCGGCGTGCCAACCTGGACTTCTGACCGAATTGCGTTGTATTTTGTGTGAGGGTAGCTGTGGAGCTAAAGGGATGCCCCACTCCTTCATACAGCCCTACCCACGCAAATAGACGCATACCCGGGCTCACTATGAGAGCATGGCCCCTGCAATAGTTGCCATATTGAAGCTTCACAAAAAAGGCAGAAACAGGCATGAGTGAGATTGCGCGGCTTTACC
>JBBAPP010000058.1:0-5349 GCA_040400775.1 Polaromonas sp.
TGGGCCTGGCTGACCAGTGAACCCATGGTGGTTTTGGGGTCTGTGGGTAGGCCGGGTTTGTGGCGTTCTGGCAGCAGTTTGACGACTTTATCAAGCACCGCATCGTGAATCGACGCATGCAAAAACACCCGGCTGGTAGAGCCGCAGCTTTGGCCAGACCAGGTGAAGTTCATGCCAGCAATGATGCCGTTCACCAGCTTGTCAATATCTGCATCGGGGTAAGCGACCAAAGCATTTTTACCGCCTAATTCCAGCAGCACGGGTTTGAGGTTGTCAGAGGCGGTCTTCATGACCGCCTTACCCGTTGGCACACCGCCAATCAGTGTGATCTTGGCGACCAGCGGGTGGCGACCCATGGCATCGCCACAGGCACGGCCACCGCACAAAAAATTCGCCACGCCAGGTGGAAATATGTCGCCCACCAGCTCAGCCAGTCGCAAAATAGACAGCGGTGCCTGGTCAGGCGACTTCACCACCACCGTGTTGCCAGCCGCCAGCGGCGCAGCCAGCCGGGCAGCAGCAAACATGAAGGGATGGTTGTACGCGACGATGCGGGCAATCACGCCGAGAGGCTCTTGCAAGGTGTAATTGAAGTTGCCATCACCCATGGGAATGGTTTCGCCTTTTATCTCGGTGGCCAGGCCTGCAAAATAGTCCAGACAATCGGCGGCAAAGCCTGCATCCATCGCCAGGGCAGATACCGGGTTACCGTTGTTCAGTGCGTCCAGCAGGGCCAGCGGTTTGGCATGTTCGCGCAGCACCGCTGCGGCTTTGCGTAGATAACGCCCACGTTCAACCGGCGGTGTAGCAGCCCAAGCCGGAAAGGCCGCATGCGCCGCTTGCACGGCGGCATCGACGTCGTCTGCATCGGCCATCGGCGCGGTGGTGATGGCTTCGTTGTAAGTCGGATTGATGGTGTCAAGATAGCCACCCGCCTTGGGCGCGTGCCAGGCACCGCCGTAGTACAAACCACGCTGGGTGGGCAAGATGCCGTCAGGAATTTCGTGTGCACGCATCGGTTTCAAGTCCTTAAATGGTGGTGGTTTAGTCCGAAGATCGCGTCAGACCAGCAGTCATCGCCGCGCTGTAGCCAGTTTGCACCACCACATCCACAACGACGGTAGCGCCAGCTATAACAGCGGCAATCGCGCCAGTCAACACGCGTTCCAACTCTGCGGCATCTTCAATGGGTCCTATACCCGTCAGGCCCTGGCCGCGGGCCAGCATCGCCAGATCCGGCGCAGGGTCGCTGATACGCTGGCCTATCCAGCGGTTTTCTATAGGGCGCTGGCGCTGGCGCGCCACGCGCTCCTGGTGCACTTCATCGTTAAAAAACGAGCGATTGTTGCACACCACCACCAGCATCGGGATGCGGGCGTTGGCAGCAGTCCACAGGGCATTGACACCCATCATGTAGTCGCCATCACCAATCACCGCAACCGGCAAGCGGTCTGTACCCTTGAGCGCCAAGGCCGAGCCAATCGACATGCCAGGGCCGGAGCCAATGCCGCCGCCGCCGTCGTAGCCCAAAAAGTCAAGCGGATGTTTGAAGTCCCACATCTCCCCGCTCCAGCTCAGGGGCAGGCGCATAAGACAGACTTTCTGCTCGCCAACGGCACGCCGTAAGGTGGCAGCCAGCGTCGTGACTGTCATGTTGCTGGCACCAGAAGCACCAGCAACGATTTGTATCGGCGCTGCCAGCGGCAGTGGGCGTTTGACGGGCGCAGGCGTGGCGCGCGCCTTGACCAGCTGATTAAGCAAGGTCACTGCAGGCTCGGGCTCACACAACAAAAACAGATCAACCGGCGGCAGGCCCTGGTGGTCCATGCTCCAACCGTTGTGACTGTAATGGTCAACCGACACCTGAATGATTTTGCTGCCCACGGTTTTGTCACCCCAAGCTTGTTTGAGCGTGCCTGACAAGTCTAGCCAGTCCAGGCTAAGCACTACATCGGCTTCACGCAGCGCGGCTTGCGCATTGGGGGTCAAAAAAGCACCTGCTGGCGCAGCATGCAGCGGGTGGTCGGTCGGGAAGGCTGCGCCTATGCGCAAATCAGTCAACACTTCAGCGTTCAGCGTTTCTGCCAGCGCGATACGCTCTGCCCAAGCCGACTCACTGCGCGAAACACGGCCCATCAAAATCACCGGGCGACTGGCATTTGATAGCATGCTTGCTGCCTGCGCCAGCACCTCATCTGATGGCCTTGCCGAGGGCGGCGCCAGGTAGCGTGCCGGGTCTGGTAGCGTGGGGCGCTCACTGAGTTTGGACTCCTGCAAAGCGGCATCAAAACAGACATACACCGGCCCTTGCGGCGCGCTGGTAGCGATTTGCCTGGCGCGCAGCAAGGCCTCCTGTGCAGACGCAATAGACGCAGGTTGGGCGTCCCACTTGATGAAGTTGCGCACCAGCGCGGCCTGGTCTTGCGCGGTGTGTATCCAGTCAATCCACGGCCTGCGTTTGTTGGCATCCACAGGGCCAGTCGCGCCCAAGACGATGACGGGAACACGGTCAACCCAGGCATCAAAAATGGCCATGGATCCGTGCATCAAGCCGACGTTGCTGTGCAAAATGGCTATCAGCGGCTTGCCTGTCACCTTGGCATAGCCATGTGCAATGGCCACGGCATGCTCTTCATGCAGCACCACCATCATTTGCGGTTTTTCATTGCCTAGGTGGTTGACGATGCTGTCATGCAAACCGCGAAAGCTGGCACCCGGGTTCAGCAGCACATAAGGAATAGCCATGGCGCGCAACATGTCGGCAATGGCGTCGCTACCCCAGATGGTTTCGTTGGGCTCAGATCGGGCAGGAATATCGCGGCGCACGACTGAGCCAGTGGGAACTGTCATGAAATTTCCTGATGAATGAAGGGGATGCAGCAAGTTATTCGGGAACGATATTGGCGGCCTTGATCACCGCAGCCCAGCGCTTTTGGTCGCTTGCAATCAGCCGGGTGAAGTCAGCGGGTGTACTGGTTTCAGCATAAATACCCTGCTCTGCCAGCTTGCTCAGCACGTCTGGCAATGCCAGTGAGCGGCGCAGTTCAGCGTTCAGTTTATTAATGATGGCGGCAGGCGTTTTGGCCGAAGCAATCATGCCAATCCAGATGTCGCTTTCGTAGTTGGCAACGGTCTCGGCAATGGTCGGCACATTCGGCAACAACTCGAGACGTTTGGTGCCGGTGGTACCCAGCGCGCGCAGCTTGCCGCTGCGGATATGCGGCAGCGCCGAGTTGAGCGGGCAAAACATCACATCAACCGTGCCGCCCAGCAGATCCACCAGCGCCGGCACCGAGCCCTTGTACGGGATATGCGCCATGCGTGTTCCCGTCATGGACTTGAACACCTCTGCAGCCATGTGCTGCGGACTGCCCGAGCCCGCCGACGCATACGACAGCTTGTCTGGGTTGGCCTTGGCAAAAGCCATCAACTCAGTGACCGAGTTGGCAGCCACCTTGGCGGGTGACACCACCAGCACCATAGGCACCCGACCCAGCATGGAAATACCCTGAAGGTCTTTGAGCACATCAAAAGGCAGCTTGGGGTACAGCACCGGGTTGACGGCTACGGTCTGGTTGGGTGCAATCGCAATGGTGTAGCCGTCGCCCTCAGACTTGGCCATGAAATCGGTGGAAATATTACCAGCAGCACCTGGCTTGTTGTCGACAATCACCGGCTGGCCGAAGGCCTCAGACATTTTTTGCCCCAGCAGCCTGGCCAACACATCGTTAGAGCCGCCTGGAGGTAGCGGCACGACGATGCGGATCGGTTTACTGGGATAGTCTTGGGCTTGGCCAGGCATGCTGGCGGCCAAAGCAAAAAAAACCGCCGCTAAAAACGCTATTTGACGATGCGATACCATTTTTTTGTCTCCTGTGATGATTGATTGTTGCTGTCACTTCATGCCGCTCACTTCAAAAAAACTGCTGGCTGATTTTTATTTTGCACCTTATCGCAAAATAACCATGCCAATCCCCAGCAACGTTAGTGCCCCCCCGCACAAGGTAGTTGCCTTAAACGCCTCCTGGTTTTTAAACAACCAGTAACTCAATGGAAATACCAGCAAGGGTGTACACAAGGTCACCAGTGCAGCCACTGACAACGGGATATAACGCATGGATGCAATGCTACCGATTTGTCCTGAAATATTGGCCACCCCGACCAGTGCATACAGCCAAACGCCGCTGCGCGGCGCGGCGCGCAAACGCTGCAACAGGCCAGAGCATTGATTGCCCAGCAGCAGGTGCAGCGCCAGTCCGGCAACAGCGCCTATCAATGCGCCAGCGATCGGTTCTGGCCAGCTACGTACCGCTGCACCGCGGAGCACGTTACCAACGGCATAGGCGCCTGAGCTGCACAAACCCAACAGCAACACCGATTGCAACACGCGGCTTGAAAACCGCTTTGGTGCTTTCTCACTCGCAATTTTTTGGCGACTAAAAAAACCCGGCTTGTAGGCTAGCAGCAGCAAACCGAAAATTGCCATCAGCATACCCAACGCCGTCCACCGGCTTAAATTTTCGCCCAATATCAGCCAAGCAATCAGAGCTGTAAACAGCGGGCTACTGACCTGAAAGACGCTGGCTTTGGCTGGGCCAAAGCGCGCCACAGATTCATAAAAAAACCAGCGACCGAGGTAGGTAGCGAACACACCAGCCAGTGCAAACAAACCGAAAGCTTGCATATCCCACTGCAAGCCCGCACCACTGAGGGCCAGCTGCAACACCAGAGCCAGTCCCGCAAACAGGACATTAACTGCTGTTGCCACCAAAAACCCAAGACCAAGGCTGATATGGTTTGAAGCTGCTTTGGTCAGCACAATAGCCGCTGTGAAAAACACCAAGGCGGCGCCCGAGAGCAGATACCCCCAGACCGCATGGTCCATCAAGGGCATGCTGCTGGGATTCAAATCTTGAACGCTTCCAGCGACTCGGACGCAAACAGTTCGCGCGGCTCAAGCAGGCGTTTGGACAGGCCTTGTTCAAAGTGGTAGCGCAAAAAAGTTTTGAGCGTGGTTTCATTTTTCTCAAAGCCATACGGCCAATAGTCCTCGCCCATCTCGGCTTTGACCTGCTCGACATGTGACGTCAACCACGGCAGCATGGTTTTAAGTGCCGCTGTTTCGTACAAGTCGTCATACGCGCGACGCTGCGACTGTTCCAATGCTTTCATCATCGAGCGTGCAACCCAGCGGTTGGCCTCATAGACATCTCGGCGGATCGCCACCGTATGCATGATGGGAAACATCTTTGTTTCTTTGAAGTAGTTGCGCTCGACCTGCTCGTAGTCGTCAAACAGGCGTTTGACTTTGCCACCACCTTTTAAAAAGCTGGACGGCATGCGCGCGGT
>JBBAPP010000058.1:5449-13529 GCA_040400775.1 Polaromonas sp.
TTGGCTTCGCGGATACCCGAATTGGCATTCACATAAATACATGAATGGCGAAAAAACCGGGAGGGGAAAACCGGAATCGCTATGAATGGCCGAGGCTCTTTAAACATCGACACGCTATAAGACGACAGCGACATTTCAGCCACCTCGAACTCCTGGTGCCTGAGCATACGGAAAAACGTTTCTTCCACTGGCATGTTCAGGTAGTTCAGGTCAATGCCGTCAGGCTGTACGCTGCCGTCCATCAAGGCGCGGGTACGGTCGTAGTTCCAACAGCCGAAGCTGAGTTTGAGTTTGGACATACCGCTGCTTACTCTGATTTGATTCCGGCCACAGCGATGGCTTTGGCCAGCCGCTCGTTCTCACCCAAAATAGCGCGGTTGTAGTCTGCTGGACCACTGCCAATCGCGTCAATTCCGGCGTTGCTCAGCAGCGTCATGACTTCAGGTGTTTTGGCAATTGCGGCCATCTCGGCACTGATACGATCAATCACGCTGGCAGGCGTGCCGGTAGCGGCCAGCACGCCAACAATAGGGGCAAAGTCAAAACCCGGAATCAGCTCGGCAATCGCTGGTACAGCTGGCGCTTGCGCCGAGCGCTGCGCCGCATTGGTGGCCAGCAGTTTGACCTGACCGGCTTTGACAAAACCACTGAGAGAAGGTAGTGCTGAGAAGAGTACCTCAACCTGCCCGCCTATCAGCGCAGGGACCGACTGGCCTGAGCCTTTGAATGGCACATGTGCCAAGTCCAGACCGAGAGCGGTTTTCATGGCCTCCATCGTCAGGTGGTGGGTGCTGCCAATACCCGATGAGCCGTAGTTCAAGGTGCCGGGCTTTGACTTGACCAAAGCAATGAATTCTTGCAAGGTGTTGACAGGTACTTTCGGGTGAACAGCCAGATACAACGGTGCACGCGCAGCCAGCGACACGGGCATGAAGTCACGCTTGTAGTCATAGCCCAGGTTCTTATAAATCGTCGGGTTGATGGAAAACATGGACCCGTCAGTCACCAAGAAGGTATAGCCGTCTTTAGGCGATGACGCCAGCACCTGCGCCGCCACCACGCCATTGGCACCAGGCTTGTTGTCTACCACCACAGACTGGCCCAGTTTTTCCGTGAGGCGCTGGGCAAAAATGCGGGCCACCGTATCGGGCAGGCCACCCGCCGAATAAGGCACAACAAATTTAATCGGTTTGTTCGGGTAAGCCGTTTGCCCGCTGGCGCCAAGCGGCAACAAGCCAGCACTGATGGCAACACCGGCAGAAACCAGCATGCGGCGGGTCAAGATAAGTTTTGCGGTCATGTTTTGTCTCCAGCAGGTATTTTTAGGTTGAAAAAGGTATTTTTAGGCATTAAATAGGGCTTAAGCTTAATGGATTCGGGTGTTAATAGCTATTAAATATATAGCACTGGTATTTTCTTGCCAGTTACCCTGTGTCAGGTTGAATAGGACGGCTCCAGTGCTGGCTGGCTGCTGTCCCAGACGTAGGATGCCGCATGCGCGCGCCAGTCTGTCGTTTTGGGAACGATCGCTTGGTAGGCACATATCGTTTTCGGAACTCGCGCATCACCGGTGCCAATCGCTTGACCACCCGCAGCAAAAGCCTGAACCGCTTGCAGCATCTGTTTGCGAAACTCAACAATCGCCAGATCGCTCGCACCGAGCCGCTCGTGGCTACGGTCAGCAATCGGCCCCATCGTCAGCCACATGGCAATGTCCTGATTCGGGAAACCCGTGATACCGGTGAAGTTACCCGCCTTCATCGCCGTGCGATCCTGCCAGAACATATTGGCCCGGTTGCGCAGCGGTGCGTACTTGTCATCCAGGTCAGGACCCATTTGCTGGCCCAGAAATTTGCGCCAGGTATCGGTGTCGGGCGTTTGGTCAGCATGCCCCCAAGCCATAAAGTAAAAAGCGGTATGGGTGTCGTCCATTGGCACATTGATGTTGGCCACGTTGTACAGGTTGTTTGGCGGGATCAAGGCCGTAGCGGGCGCGACGAAGACGGTGGAGCGCACATAGTCGTTCACGGCAGCATTGGTAATCGGTCGGCGAATTGCGGCGTACCTAAAGCCATAGGTGCCGCGCTCAATTTGCATCCGCGGTGCCTTGTCGGTTGACGGGCGCAGCCACATGCTGTCAGTGGCCTGGGCGCTGTCAACCCGGGCTGGCACCATGTCGGACGAATGCAGGCTGGAGCTGTGGGCAGAGTCAATCGCACCTTCCAGTATTTGCGCCCAGTTGCAAGGAATAATGACTTTGGCAATCGTGACCTGAACGTCAGCCGTAGGTGCCCAGGCGGGTGCTTCAAACGCTGGCTGGGTATCAGGCGGGCCCATGTAAGCCCAAACAAAACCGCCCCACTCTTTGGTGGGATAGGCCAGATGCTTGGGCGGTGCTGCATTCAGGTGAGCAATGGCAATGGCTGGCTCGGACACCCGTTCGACAATGTTGCCGTCCACATCCATCTTCCAGCCGTGGTACAGGCAGCGCAGTCCGCAGTTCTCGTTGCGACCAAACACCAGCGAGACGCGGCGGTGCGGGCAATACTCGTCCATCACACCAACCCGGCCATTGGTGTCACGAAACACCACCAGATCTTCACCAAAAACCTTCGCCTTCACAGGCGTACCATCCGGCTCGCTGACTTCTTCCGTCAAACACACAGGTGTCCAGTGGCGGCGCATCAATTGGCCCATAAAGGCCTTGCCCTCAACGCGGCACAGCAGGTCGTTTTCTTCGGGTGTCAACATGCATCGTTTCTTTCAGGCTTGCAAATTCAAACAAACGCTATTATTCTTAGCTGACTAAGAATATTCGTATTTTTAACAGATGTCAAGACACACTAGAAAGCCCCAGATGATCGTTAACCCGAAGCTCGACTACGTTTTTGTTGCCAGCGAAACAGGCATCACACCTATTTTGGCCATGATGCGGGACTTGAAGTCGCAAAGCCACCACCAGTTCAAACTGATTTACTGCACGCGTGATGCACAGACGACGCCTTATCTGGAGGAGCTGACAGGTCCTGAATTTGGTTCTCACCTCACGCTGCACCACGACCACGGTGATAGCGACAATGCCTTTGATTTTTGGCCTGAATTTGAAACCCCGACCCAAGCGCAGGTCTACTGCTACGGCTCACGCGAGCTGATGGACGCTGTGGCCGACATGACCGGCCATTGGCCATCGGGCGCGATTCACTTTGAAAGCGCTACCAGCGCAGCCGTCACCCTGGCCGCCAACACCGCCTTCACGGTACGCCTGAACAAGTCTGGGTTAAGCGTGCCTGTCAGCGCCGACCAAAGCATTTTGCAAGCCCTGCGGGCAAGCGGCCAGCAGGTCACCAGCTCCTGCGAAAGCGGTAACTGCGGGTCATGCCGTACAGGCCTTCTAGCAGGCCAGGCGGAGCATCGCGACAGCGTCCTGAGCGAATGCGAACACGCCAGCAACATCATGGTCTGCGTGTCGCGCGCAACATCGGCTGAACTGGTACTTGATTTATGAGCAGCGCTCCCATCAGGCTGGGCGTGGCAGGGCTGGGCAGAGCCTTCACACTGATGCTGCCAACTTTTTTGCATGACAGCCGCATCCAGCTGGTGGCTGCGGCTGACCCGATAGCTGCAGCTCGGGAGCAATTCAAAGCGGATTTCAACGCACCCGCTTACGCGTCGGTTGAAGCCTTGTGTGCCAATGCCGATGTCGCTGCGATTTACATTGCCTCACCACACGCCTTGCATGCCGACCACGTGTGTCTGGCTGCAGCGCATGGCAAACATGTACTGGTTGAAAAACCCATGGCACTCAGCTTGGTCGAATGCAGCCGCATGATTGACGCTTGCAAAAGCGCTGGGGTGCATCTGGTGGTGGGCCACAGCCACAGCTTTGATGCACCGATCCAGCGCGCCAAGCAAATTATTGACAGCGGCATCTATGGTGCAGTAACGATGATCACCGCTCAAAATTTCACTGATTTTTTATACCGTCCGCGCAGACCTGAAGAGCTTGACACCCAGGTTGGGGGTGGCGTGATACATAGCCAGGCCGCACACCAGATCGACATTGTCCGGCTGCTGGGCGGCGGCTTGGTCAGCAGCGTGCGGGCGCACACGGGTGCGTGGGACAGCAGCCGGCCAACCGAAGGGGCCTACAGCGCGTTGCTGGGCTTTGAGGGCGGCGCATTTGCAAGCTGTACCTACAGCGGCTACGGTCACTACGACACCGACGCGTTGATGGACAACATTGGCGAGTTAGGCCAGAGCAAGAACCCGCAAGACTACGCTACCGCCAGAAAGCGCTTGTTGAACGCCATCAAGCCAGAAGAAGAGACGGCTTTAAAAGCTGACCGCAACTATGGCGGCAAACTGTACGTACCGGCCCTGGCTTTGCCAACCGGCCTGGCGCATCAGCACTTTGGCCAGATCATCATCAGTTGCGAAAAAGCCGATCTCAGACCCAGTCCAACAGGGATTGCTGTTTACGCCGACAAACAAAAAAGTTTTGAACCCCTGGCCGCGCCCCGCATACCGCGCCAGGAAGTCATCAACGAGTTGTTTGACGCTGTGGTGCATGGCAAGCCCGCACCCCACTGCGGCGGATGGGCACGGGCCACCACAGCGGCTTGCTTGGCAATGCTTGAATCGGCACAGTCTGGCCAAGACTGCCGACCCGCTTTTCAGGTCAGTTACCCTGTGAATATATGAGCCACGAAACCCAAAATATCGTTCACCACTGGCGCGAAGCTGTGCCCAACGACCGGATGGCGCACCTGATACGCGACACCGAAAGAGCCTTTCGTCGCGCCCTGCAAATACGCTTGGCAGTGCACAGCGTACCTTTTGGTCACTGGAGTTTTTTGCGTATTTTGTGGGCCTGCGACGGCCTGACACAAAAAGAACTCAGTGCGCGCGCTGGCGTGATGGAACCCACCACCTTCAGCGCCATGAAGGCAATGGAAGCACTGGGCTACATTACCCGCAAGCAGCTGCCGACGAACAAGAAAAACATGTACGTTTACCTGACCAACGAAGGCCGTGCCTTAAAAGAAAAACTGGTGCCCATGGCAGAAGATGCCAACCATGTGAGCGTTCGTGGGGTGTCGCCACAGGATGTAAAAACCGCCCGCAAAGTGCTGCTGGCGATGATTGAGAATCTGGCACGTGATGAGCTGGTGCGGACTGCCCCAGTGAAGCTTTAAACTACAAAAAGCAAACAATACGCTAATTTTTTGATAGCGAATTACGCCCGTATTTATTGAGATTAAGGCATATTTAACGCCTTAAAAAGCAATTTTCAAGGCTTTTTTAAGCCGTCAACAGCTAGACCGACTCTCGCAGCGCAGACTTGGGTCTAAAAACCTGACATACCTCGGCACGGGACTCAAGGTACGGCCCACCAATCAGGTCAACACAATACGGCACGGCAGCAAAAATACCAGGCACTATTTGCTCGCCTGCCGGGCTTTTTAAGCCCTCCAGCGTTTCAGCAATCGCCTTGGGTTGGCCCGGCAGATTGATGATCAGGCATTGGCCACGTACCACCGCACATTGCCGCGAAAGAATAGCTGTGGCTACAAACCTCAGGCTGATTTGCCGCATCTGTTCGCCAAAGCCAGGCATGACCTTGTGTGCTACTGCCAATGTGGCTTCGGGCGTCACATCACGTAATGCCGGGCCGGTCCCCCCTGTCGTCAGCACCAGGCTGCAACCTGCGTCGACCAGATCAATCAATGCAGCGCTGATCCCCGCTTGCTCGTCAGGTATCAGGCGTTCTTCAAAAGTGATGGGGTTGCGCAGCGCCTTGCCCAGCCAGTCTTTCAGTGCGGGCAGGCCTTTGTCGACGTAGACCCCGGTCGATGCGCGGTCGCTGACCGAGACGATGCCGATTTTGACTGCATCGTAAGACATTATTCTGGCTCTCCGGTTGCCTGCATTTCAGCTTTGACCAGCTGAAAAATCTCCCGGTACGACTTGCCGTGGCGCGGCGCCTCGCCCGGCTTTTCGGGTTTGTAGTCTTTGCGCGCCTGACGAATCAGCGCGCGCAGCTGCTGTGCATCGGTTGCCGGATAGTCATTGAGCCAAGCACTGAGTGATTCATCATCCGCCACCAGCTTGTCCCGCCACTGCTCGGCCAAGTGCAGCTGCAAGGTAAGTTGCGCCGAGCCGTTGAGTTGCTCATTGATGGCTTCACGAATCGGATCAGCGTCCAACGGGCGCATCAGCTTGCCGATGAACTGCATCTGGCGGCGCTTGCCCTCAAAGTTGGTGATTTTTTTCGCATCTTTGATCGCGTCAAGCAGCTTGGTGGGCAAATCCAGACGCGCCATCAAATCGGCACGCAGCGTCAGCAACGCCTCGCCCAAGGCCTGCTTTTCATCGGCCTCAGCCTTGAGCATGGTTTTGCTCGGCGGGCCGACTTCTTCGAGCGCAATTTCTTCGGGTTTGACGAATCGGCCGTTCGACCAGTAGCCTTTGATGGCCTTGGGCGTACCCTTGGTATTTTTTATATTCATAGCAACCCGTATCATAGCTACCCATATGACACCAAAAGCCTCCCCCACCTCCCGCGTAATCAACGCCGTTCCATCCGACCAACCGCAACAAGGCTTCAGCTACAGCCGTCCGTTTTTTGAAAACCTGGTCGACACCGCATTAGCGCATGCCAAAAAACTGGGCGCAACCGACGCAGCCGCTGAAGCCTCTGAAGGCTGCGGCCTGTCGGTGAGTGTGCGCAAAGGCGAGCTTGAAAACGTTGAGCGTAACCGCGACAAGTCCCTCGGTATCACGGTGTACGTCGGGAAAAAACGCGGTAATGCGGCCACCAGCGACTTCTCAAAAGCCGCGATTCAACAAACCGTGAAAGCGGCTTTCGACATTGCCCGCTTCACCGCTGAAGACAAGTCCAGCGGGCTGCCCGCTGACCGCGACATTGCCCGGAAGCAGCCCGACCTGGACCTGTTCTACCCCTGGGACATCAGCAGCGAGGACGCCGCTGTTTTGGCGCTGCAATGCGAGGCCGCCGCACTAGGCGTGAGCAAGCGCATCACCAACAGCGAAGGCGCTGGCGTGTCGGCCCAGCAGTCACATTTTTTCAGTGCCCATACCAAAGGTTTCAGGGGCGGGTATGCCAGTTCACGGCATAGCATGTCAGCATCACCCATCGCATCCTCGCCTGGCAAAAACGGCGACATGCAGCGCGACGCTTGGTACACATCAATGCGCGACGCGCGCGACATGGCCAGCCCCGAGGCGGTGGGCCGCTACGCCGCTGAACGGGCTCTATCGCGCCTTAAAAGTCGTAAAGTCAAAACTTGCGAATGCCCAGTGTTGTTTGAGTCTCCTTTGGCCGCTGGCCTGCTGGGCAGCTTTACCCAAGCCATCAGCGGCGGTGCGCTGTACCGCAAGAGCACATTTTTACTCAACAGTCTGGGCAAAGCCGCCTTTCCGACATTCATTGATATCACCGAAGACCCGTTTTTAAAGAAAGGCAAAGGCAGCGCACCATTTGACGAAGAAGGCGTGAAAACCCATGCGCGTACGGTGGTAGACGCAGGCATTGTGCGCGGCTATTTTTTAAGCACCTACTCAGCCCGCAAGCTGGGCATGCGCACCACTGGCAACGCTGGTGGCTCACACAATTTGGTGATGAGCAGCCGCCAGACCAAAGCCGGTGACACGCTGGACGCGATGCTGAAAAAGCTCGGTACCGGCCTGTTTGTTACCGAGCTGATGGGCCAAGGCGTCAACTATGTAACAGGTGACTATTCGCGCGGGGCTTCGGGTTTTTGGGTTGAGAAGGGGCAAATTGCCTTTCCAGTAGAAGAAATCACCATTGCAGGCAATTTGAAAGACATGCTGATGGGTATCACCGCTGTTGGCGCTGACACCTACAACTACGGCGCTAAAACTGTGGGGTCGATTTTGGTGAACCGAATGAAGGTGGCTGGAAGTTGAGAATTCGGCCGCAAAATATGTGAAGTCAAGCCCTCCAGTCCGCCAAAGTCATTGGGGCCATCCGTGCCGCCGACGCCCAGGTTGGGCTGACTTTGTGCGTAAATCTGCGTGTGTTGTGGGGTTCTAGACC
>JBBAPP010000059.1:0-10912 GCA_040400775.1 Polaromonas sp.
TGTTCGTGATCATGGTGCTGGTACTGATGGTGCGCCCCGCAGGTCTTTTCGGCAAGGAAACATGAGGCCCCCACGTTCGTGCACTTCGTCTGGGTCACTGCACCTTGCAGGCCGCGGCTCTTACCTGCAACGCGCTCTTTCAATAGTTTTCCGGTTTAAACAAAAATGAACAGCACTAAAAAAATCACACGCATCACCTATCTGGTGCTGCTGGCATTTGCGCTGACAGCGCCAATGCTGGGGCTGTATCCGGTGTTCGTCATGAAGCTGCTGTGCTTTGCCCTGTTTGCCTGCGCCTTCAATTTGCTATTGGGGTTTACCGGTCTGCTGTCGTTTGGTCATGCCGCTTTTTTTGGTTCTGCGGCCTACATCACCGGCTGGTTCGTCAAGTCGCAAAACTGGACGCCCGAGCTGGCGATTTTGGCAGGTACCCTTGGCGCTGGGCTGATTGGCCTGGTCGTTGGTGCGGTAGCGATTCGGCGCCAGGGAATCTACTTTGCGATGATCACGCTGGCGATTGCCCAGATGGTTTATTTTGTCTGCCTGCAGGCGCCATTTACCGGTGGCGAAGACGGCTTGCAAGGCGTGCCGCGTGGCAAGCTGTTTGGCATCTTGCCGCTGGCCTCAGACAGCGTCATGTATTACTTTGTTGTGACGGTTTTTGTACTTTGTTTTCTATTCATTTCGCGCATCGTCAACTCGCCCTTCGGGCAGGTGCTCAAGATGATCCGTGAAAACGAGCCACGCGCGGTTTCCCTGGGCTATCAGGTTGAGCGTTACAAACTCCTGGCCTTTGCGCTGTCGGCAGCATTGGCTGGCCTGGCAGGCTCCTTGAAAACACTGGTCATGGGTTTTGCCACGTTGTCTGATGTCCACTGGTCGATGTCAGGCGAGGTTATTTTGATGACGCTGCTCGGCGGTGTGGGCACCTTCTTTGGCCCGGTGCTGGGTTCGGCCATCGTGATTGGGCTGCAAAACATGCTGGCCGACAAGGTCGGCTCCTGGGTCACCGTCATCATCGGTGTGATTTTCGTGGTCTGCGTACTGGCGTTTCGCAAAGGCGTGGTCGGCGAGCTGCAGGCCTTCAGGGAACGCCGGCGCCATGCCGCTCTGCAAGCCAATTAGCCGCCTGGGGGCTTTTTATCCTTTACGCAAGGGAAAAGCAAAGGCCATGACATGAACATTCACCAACTATCGGTGGTCTACCATGTCGACCATGACCGTATTCTGGTTCTGATCAATACCCTTGCCGGTGAGGAACTGCGCCTGTGGCTGACGCGCAGACTGGTGGTTAATTTTCTGCCCCACCTGAACCGGCTGGTAATCGATGTAGAAGCCGGTACTTTGCAGCTTGCCAACCATGACGAGCTCTCCAAAAAGGCAGTTGCAGAGTTTAAAAAGCAGGAGTCCATCACGCACTCGGACTTCAAAACGCCTTTTACTACACAGGCGTCCGGCTACCCTGTTGGCCAAGAACCGCTACTGGTCACCAGCATCCACTTAGCGCCGGATGGCAAGGGCGCGCTGCGCATCGGGTTCGAAGAAAAAATGCTGGATCAACCGGCTCCACGCGGGTTTCATATGACCATGGCTTCAAGCTTGCTGCACGGCTTCACGCATCTGCTGGAGTCAGCCATCAAAGCCTCTGAATGGGGCATCCTGGACCCGCAAAAACCAATTCCAGATGCCTTAGATGCGGCCCTGGAAAAGTCCAGGCCATCAGACCCGCCTACGTATTTAAATTAGCCCGCAACTCGCCCGCAACTCCCCCCTAGGCCCCAGCAGCAACCCTGCCCAACAAGGCGGCGA
Organism: Polaromonas sp.; assembly: GCA_040400775.1. Lineage (GTDB taxonomy): Bacteria > Pseudomonadota > Gammaproteobacteria > Burkholderiales > Burkholderiaceae_C > Polaromonas. The sequence goes on from JBBAPP010000059.1 coordinate 1,810, forward strand.
GCCCGCAAAAAAGCCCAGTCGGGTATGCCGTGCGACCGGGCTTCTGCACCTACGCCAGTGGTGGCACGGCCACACCTGTGCAGTGGACCAAGATTTCCAACGTCAAAAGCTACAGCGGCTTTAACGGCTCGGCCTCCGAGATTGAGCGAACCAACTTTGACTCGACCGTAAGCGATCAATTAACCCCGTCCTATCTTTCTGAGCCAATTTCGCAGAAGCTTGTGTCCACATAAACAACGTGGACACAAGCGATGCAGAACACCTCAGAAGTACTGACTGGATTGGTGGTCGGACACAAGCGAGATGGGCGCTGCCAATATGACCCGCAGGTCAAGCAAGAACTGGTTCGCCGGTGCATCCCCCCGGCGTGTCAGTGGCGACATCCGCAGTGGCGTCGGCACGAGGTAGCGCAAACCTGGGCGTGCGGATGTTTGTGCGCGACGGCGTTTTGGAGGCCGTTGCACCCAACCTGATTCTGGAAATCATTGAAATCTGACCCTTACTGAAAAGCAATTTTTAACCTTTTTAACCCGTTACCCGCTTCGATGTGCATCACGCGCATCTGGCGGGTTTCGTATTTTTGGAGCATGAGAAATGGACGCGAATCAAACTGAGCGACGCAAGATGGTGACGATGCCGCACGACGACTTTGACAGCCTGGAGGCAGGCCGCATCAGCCACAAACAGGGCCTGCTGCGCGCGCAATAGCTGCTGCTCAAGTTTCCCGGCCAGTTGGAGATTCAAAACTTCATCGCCAATCGGCTGTAGAGCCTTGAAATGCGCGACGAATCCCTAATGTGCGCGAAAAAGCTTACCGGCCGGCTGGTGCCCTCATCCCGCCAGGTTTCAAAGGCCAGATTTCATGGGGGGAGGTGGACAACCGCTCCTTCTTGCGCATTGCCCACGGCTATCTGCTGGGGCTGATGCACCGGGGTGACGGCAAGACAGCCAAAGCCTTGGCCAAGAAGCTGCTGGCCTGGTGCCCCACAGACAACCTGGGCGTACGCATGCTGCTGGGCGACATCAGCCTGATGACGGGCGACACCCAAAGTGCCATGAAAAGTTATCTGAAAGGAGCCGCAGATTCACCGGCGCACTGGTACCAGGCGGGCCAGATTGCGTTTAGGGCGGGGGATTTTGTGAGTGCCTGCACCTATGTGTGCCGGGGCATTGCGGCCAACCCCTACATTGCAGAAGGGCTGACCGGCCGCACAAAAAATTAACGGACACCTGTACTGGCATGCCAGCAGCCGCAATGGCCCGGAGTGGGCGGCAGACTACCTGCGCGCGCCGGTGTGTGTGCGTGGACGCCACAGGAAATCGACTTTGTTGACCGGGTTTTTAACTCAAGTGCAGTCCTGCGTGAGCGGGCCAATCTGATGGAGCAGCATGAAGGGTTGACTTACGAGCTTGACGCTGAGCGCCGACAAGCATTTGTCATGCGCGGTTCATAGCTCATGAACGGGTTGTCCGACGATTTGTCGAACGCGATGGTGAAAAGAGTTCACAACCGTTACGGCGTTGAGATTTGGCCGTGGAGCGCGCAGAATTTACGCGGACAAGATGACCGACCAAGATACTTTGCTATAAATACAAGAGCCATCAACGCTTATCAACCATGATCTGCAGGTCATAAATCAAAATTAATTGCACCCTGACCCTAATTAATTCACGCAAAATCAGACTCATAGTCCTGGCCACCGTAATAGATGCCAATGATGGAAACCAGATCCTCGTCAACAGTAAACGCAATCACAGCACGTTTCTTGTAATTGGTCACGCGCAAACCTGGGCGAACGTCATCGCGGCGTGATCCACGGTGCGGAAAGATATTCAAGCTCTCGCAATACGAGACGATGGCATTGGTGTAGCTCAGCGCTGTGGCTGGTGATGCAGCAGCAGCCACATAAGCGTAAAGCGCATCAAGCTGCTCAGCAGCCTCTAGTGTAAAAACTACGCTGTAACGCTGCACAATGTGTCTGTGGCTCTTTTGTTTTGTTCTGCAAGCCGTGCGCGCACTTGTTCAAGAGTGACGGCTCGGCCCGGGTCTGCCTTCAACGCGTCATACGCTGGTGCTACCGTCTGACGCAGCCACCCGTCCATAGCACGGTCACGTGCCAGCAATGCACGCAGCCCGTCCCGGATCACTTCACTCTCGGTCGCATAATCACCGCCAGCCACTTTTGACTTAACCACATTAGCCATCTCGGTGGGTAGGGTGATGCTGAACTGTTGCGTTGTGCGCATGAAACACTCCAAAGAAGTTGACAGGGATTTAATCCTATCACGTTTATCAAGATTCCTGTCACAGGTTCCACTCGGGCATTGCGGGCATGTCGGTGCAGCACCTGTCTGAGATTGAAAGCAGCAAGCGCGACCCGCGTTTGTCGTCCATCGAGCGCATTGCCGATGCGATGGAACTTGCCGTGATGCTGGTGCCAGAACACATGGCGCCTGACATTCGCCGGTACATCGCATCCCAAGGACGGGTGTTCGCATCCGCATCAGCCACAAACAGGGCCTGCTGCGCGCGCAAAAGCTGCTGGCCAAGCTCCCCGGCCAGTTGGAGATTCAAAACTTCATCGCCAATCGGCTGTGGAGCCTTGAAATGCGCGACGAATCCACTGATGTGCGCGAAAAAGCTTACCGGCCGGCTGGTGCTCTCATCCCGCCCGGGTTCAGAGGCCAGATTTCATGGGGGGCGTGGAAAGAAATCCACCAGCCACAAACATCTGATTCCAGCCAAAGACATCTGGCTCTATCCGCTGCGCAAAAACTTCTCCACACTTCTGTGCAAATAGCAAGATGGGTAGACCGAATATTTACAACTCGGGAGCCCATAAAAGAGCCCAGTCGGGCATGCTGCCCGACCGGGTTTTTCTATTTTACGTTTAGGACGGCTTTACCACCCCACCCGTTGGCAGAGCGGTAAGCAATCGCATCAAGGCTTTGCCGGGACTACACCTGCAGGCTTGGCTTTCTCCTTGTCTTCTTGACTCTGGAAGCCGCTGGCCAGCTCCGCAGGGACATTCACACCAATACCCTGCAGCGAGACCAGCGGGCTGAGCAGACCCACCGTACCCACGCCGGCCGTCATTTGCGCACGCACGCTCTCGGTTGCAAACGCAGTGCCCATGAACACATCATCCGTTGACTCAGCTGTCGCCTGGGCTGCCACCACTGCTGCCACGCCCGCCATCGGGCTCAAGCCCTTGATGAACGGTGGCGACGTCTGGCTCAGGCCGTTGAACAGCACCGCGCTTCTAGGCACGTTAGGCGGCGTCAACGTCAGCAAACCGTTGATGCTGGTGCCCACGATGTCAGCTGACACCCCGCTGGTCACACCACCCGCTTGCACCACGATGTTGGAGCTGTTGGCAGTGATGGTGCCAAACGCGTTGTAGCCAACGCCAGCCAGCGTCGTCTTGGCAACCTCACCAGCCTCAAGCCCGCCAATCGTGCCACCCGCCAGCAGCTGTACTGTGGTACCCGGTATCGCGGTGGCTGTGATGCCGATTGGCAGCTTTTTATAAGCGCTCAGGCACGCTTGGACATGCGGTCTACCAACTGGCTCATGTTTGACAGCGATATGAGGTGCGCATACACCCAGGCGGCTTCACCGGACTTAACAAACTCGGCAGCTTTTTTCTCTTCCAGGGTGAGCAACCTTTGCTCGTCAATGACGTACAAACCGTTGAACAAAAACTTGCGGCCATCGGCCAGTTCGGTTTTTGCTGCCATTTCAGTAAACAGACCGAGGTCATCAAGTTGTTTGACGAACATCTCGGTGCGCTTCATCTGGGCCTGGTAAACATTTAAAAAATTGACCGCAGCATCAAGAAATGGGGTGTTGACGCCGTCTTTGTCAAAAAGCTGCTGGCCCTCAGCCGCGTTAAACGCACTTGAAGCTTCGTCTATGCACACCACCAACTGGTCGCCTGCGGACTCGGCCAAAACAAAGGGGTAACGGCGGGCAAAGGCAGGAATATAACCCTCTTCCCAATGGCCATCTGCGTCAACGTAGAGGTTTTCGTCATCGCGCAGACCCAACAAAGACACGGGCACCTTGCGCTCGCCGATTTTGGCAAAAACGATCGGGTATTTTTTACAGGCCTCGGTGAACTCAATGCCGGTCAGGGCAATGGAATTGGTTTTTGCGGCAAAAAGATAGTTAGAAACCAAACCGATTTTGGTATCGCGATGTTGGTCGCGATTGACGGCGACAGGCTGGCTATAAAACAACACGTTGCTCATGGATTGACCTTTAAAAGTTCAATTGATATTAGCCAAAAAATTGGCGCTCAAATTACTGCAAGGCTCATTTTTATCAGATTGAGTTTTTTAAACCGCGTGAAACTGGTCTGCATTTTTACCCTTCACATCCGCATAGAACGCTTTGATGGCCAGCATATCGGCTGCGATGTCGCCGGTGGTTTGAAACACCGGACCGAGGCCACCGATTTTTTTCTCGTAGTCCAAATACGCCATCACGATGGGCACGCCAGCACCTGCTGCAATGTAATAAAAGCCGGTTTTCCAGTAACGCGTGCCGCTGCGTGTGCCCTCGGGCGGCACGATGAGTTGCAGCGGGCCGCTGGCCTGCATGATCGCCTCGCTGGACGCCGCGACCAGGTTGTTGCTTTGCCCCCGGTCCACCGGGATGCCGCCCAGCCACATCATCAGGCCCCGAAAAGGCGGCTTGAAAAGCGATTTTTTACCCATCCAGTAGACGTTTAGCCGCAGCGCAAAAGCCACCATCAGGGTATAAGGCAAGTCCCAATTGCTGGTGTGTGGCGCGGCTATCAATACACATTTGACGGCATCTGCCGGTAACTTGCCTACAACTTGCCAGCCCGTCAGGCGCAGAAAAGCTAACGACAGCCAGCGCAGCAGGGTGTTGACGATGGGCGTGTCGAAAATGGTCTGGTGCATGGAGCGTGTTGCGGCAGGTGGGTAGTCAGGCGCTGCAAAACGCCCGTGCTTTGGCGGCTATCGTAGTGGCAGAACATTGCAGCCCTGAACAGTTGGCCAGGAATCCGTCAAAAAGGGTTAGATTGCTATTAATTTAGTAGCTTTTTACGCCCGAATCTATTGGTCTGCAGACCTATTTTATGCTTAAAAAGGCAAATATAGATCAAAAAGGCAGTACTTGACCCGTATAGTCAATCAAACAACCTGTATCGGCCGACTGCAAGCCCGCCAGCACAGCCAGCACATCAGCAGCCGCCGCGCTGGCTGGGCGCACGTTCAAGCCGGTTTTGGCGAATGGCGCGCTGAGTGCAGTGGCCACCGTGCCGGGGTGCAGGCTGACGCAAATGCTGTCTTTGTTGCGCCTGCTCAGCTCAATAGACGCGGTTTTGACCAGCTGGTTCAGCGCCGCTTTTGAAGCCCGGTAGCCATACCAGCCGCCCAAGGCGTTGTCGCTGATGCTGCCGACTTTGGCCGACATAAACCCTGCCACACAGCGCCCGGTTTTAGGCAGCAGCGGCAAAAAATGCTTCATCACCAGCGCCGGACCCAGGGTGTTGATCTGGAAAACCTGGGCCAGGTAGGCCGCGTCCAGGTTGGTAAAACTGCGTTCGGGCTGGCCTTGCGCACCGTGCAGAAAGCCCGTGGCAACAACCAGCAGGCGCAGCTGCAGGTTGGAGGTTACGCACAGGCTCGCAATGGATTCGGCCGCTTTGGCGATACTGGATTCGTCAAGGTAGTTAATACTAACTTCTGTGCTACGGCTCAGGCCGATAGCTTGTTTGTAGTTGGCATCGCTTTCTAGCTGGTTGAGCAGGGCAGCGCCCAAGCCGCCGCCAGAGCCAATGACGACCGCCAGCGAGTTACTGGCTGGCATCAAACCTCCTCCATAAACCGCACCTTCACGCTCTTGCCCTTCACCCCGCCGTTGCTGAGCTTTTGCTGGGCCAGGCTGGCCATGCTGCGCTCAATCGCCACGTAGGTTGAAAACTCGTTGACGTTGATCTTGCCGACCTGTTCGCGGGTGAAGGCTGGTACGCCGCCATCGGCCCCTGTCAGCGCGCCCAGCACATCGCCTGCGCGGATTTTTTCTTTGCGGCCACCGACAATTTGCAGCGTGACCATGGGGGGGAGCAGCGGGTCGTTGCTGGCCGCGGTCAGCTCGGTCAGCTTGTGCCAATCAGATTCAGCTTTTTGCAGCACCTCAATCTTGCCGACGTAGCCCATCTCGTCCATGCTGGCCAGGCTGATGGCCACGCCTTCTTCATCGGCCCGGCCGGTGCGGCCAATGCGGTGAATGTGGACTTCAGCGTCTGGCGTCACGTCGACATTGATCACCATCGCCAGCTGTGCAATGTCCAAGCCGCGTGCAGCCACATCCGTCGCCACCAGTACCGAGCAGCTTCGGTTGGCAAACTGCACCAGCACCTGGTCGCGCTCGCGCTGCTCGAGCTCACCAAACAGCGCCAGCGCACTGAAACCCTGGTCTTTTAAATACGCCACCAGCGCGCGGCATTGTGACTTGGTGTTGCAAAACGCCAGTGTGCTGGCGGGCCTGAAGTGGCGCAGCACCTGGGCCACAGCGCCGAGGCGCGCCTCGTCGTGGTCGCTGTCGGGCACTTGGTACCAGCGCTGGGTAATTTTTGTTTTTTCGTGCTGCGCCTGCACGGTAATGGTTTGCGGCGCTTTCATGAATTGCGCTGACAGCTTGGCAATACCTTCCGGGTATGTGGCTGAAAACAGCAGGGTTTGCCGCTCTTTGGGGCACTGCTTGGCAACCGTCACGATGTCTTCAAAAAAGCCCATGTCGAGCATGCGGTCAGCCTCGTCCAGCACCAGCGTGTTCATCGCCTCCAGATTCAAGTTGCCACGGCCCAGGTGGTCCATGATGCGGCCCGGCGTGCCGACCACGATGTGTGCGCCGTTTTCAAGCGTCGCCGTCTGGTTGCGCAGCGGCACGCCGCCGCACAGCACCACGACTTTGACGTTTTCTTCAGCCCGGGCAAGGCGCCGGATTTCAGTTGCCACCTGGTCGGCCAACTCGCGGGTGGGGCACAGCACCATGGCCTGCACGGCAAAGCGCCGGGCATTTAAATTGGCCAGCAGCGCAATGCCGAAAGCTGCGGTTTTGCCGCTGCCGGTTTTGGCCTGTGCAATCAGGTCTTTGCCAAGCAGCGCAACCGGCAAGGCCGCTGCCTGAATCGGTGTCATTTGGGTGTAACCCAGCTGGGTCAGGTTGGCGAGCACGTGGGCGGGCAGGGATAAAGCGGCGAAGTCGGTAGATATAGTCATCCCCAATTATCATGGGCAGAGCTATAAATTTAAGGACCAGCCTGTGCAGACATATGATTTTGACCTTTTTGTTATCGGTGGTGGCAGCGGCGGCGTGCGCGCTGCGCGCATGGCTGGGCAGCGCGGCGCACGTGTTGCGCTGGCCGAGGTGGCCGACATGGGCGGCACCTGCGTGAATCTGGGCTGCATCCCAAAAAAGCTTTACAGCTATGCCGCGCACTTTGCCGAAAGCTTTGAAGAGTCGCATGGCTTTGGCTGGGAAGGTGCAGCGCCCACGTTTAATTGGGCAACGCTCAAGGCCAATCGCGCCAAAGAGATCACGCGCCTGAATGGCATTTATGACCAACTTTTAGAGGGTGCAGGTGTCAAAGTCATCAAAGGCTGGGCCAGGCTGGTGGATACGCATACCGTGCAGGTTGGCGACCAGCAATACACCGCCAAAAACATTTTGATTTCGACTGGAGGCACAGCCTTGATCCCGGCCGTTGAAGGCCATGAGCACGTGGTCACCTCTGACAGCATGTTTGACCTGAACCCCTTCCCCAAGCGGCTGCTGGTGGTGGGTGGCGGCTATATTGCGTGTGAGTTTGCGTCCATCTTCAATGGCCTGGGCGCGCAGGTGACGCAAGTGCACAGGGGCGACAAAGTGTTGACCGGCTTTGATGAAGACGTGCGCAGCTTTGTTGCCGCCGAAATGACCAAAACCGGGGTTCACTTTAAATTTAAAACCGAAGTCGCGTCCATCACCAAAATGCCCGACGGCCTACTGGTCAAAACCAAGGGCGGTGAAAGCATCACGGTCGACAGCGTGCTGTACGCTACCGGGCGTGTTGCCAACGCCAGCGGCTTGGGCTTAAGTGCCGCAGGCGTGGAGGTCAATGCCGCAGGCGCCATCCAGGTCAACCCGCAGTACCAGACCAATGTGCCGTCGATCTACGCGCTGGGCGACGTGACGGCGCGCGTGCAGCTGACACCCGTCGCGCTGGGCGAGGCGATGGTGGTGGTGGACCAGCTGTTTGGCCCGGCTGCGGGCAAGCCGCCGCGCAGCATGAGCTATGACTTTATTCCGACGGCGGTATTTACCCACCCCAACATTGGTACGGTAGGCTTTTCAGAAGCAGCTGCGCGAAAAGAATTTGGCAAGGTCAGCGTCTATCGCGCAGACTTCAAAGCCCTCAAGCACACGCTCAGCGGCAGCAGCGAACGCACCTTGATGAAGCTGCTGGTAGACGACGCCAGCGACCGCGTGGTCGGCCTGCACATGGTCGGACCAGACGCAGGCGAAGTGGTGCAGGGCTTTGCGGTGGCCATGAAGGCGGGGGCCACCAAGGCCGTGTTTGACAGCACGATTGGTATCCATCCGACCCTGGCTGAAGAATTCGTCACGATGCGGGAAGCGGTACCCCCACGGCCGCTCGCTTCGCCTAGCTCCCTGGACGTACCATCGCGTGACGCTCAGGCCCTTCGCGCTGTCCAAGCCCGTGCAGGCGGGCTAGAAGCCGCAGCACTCAGCCCCGAGGGAGTCGCTGCGCCTGCGGTCTGACAAGTCAGTCCCGCGGCCCCTGTTTTAAAAATGCACCTTACCTAATTTAGCGCCATGCCTTACTTGCCCAGCTTTATTGCCCCCACCCGCTACGCCAATGCGGCCGATGCACTGGCGCAGGTGCAACTGATTTACGGCCAGCAAATCGCGCACCTGCGCAGCGCCATGCAGCGTTATGTGGCGGGTGAAACGCTGCCTGGCCATGTGCGGGCCTGCTACCCGTTTGTGCGTATCCATACCGAAACCGTGTCGCGCAAGCTGCAAGAAGCCCTGGACAACACATTAAACAGCGCGCAACTG
>JBBAPP010000059.1:11012-13362 GCA_040400775.1 Polaromonas sp.
CGTGTCGCGCAAGCTGCAAGAAGCCCTGGACAACACATTAAACAGCGCGCAACTGAGCTACGGCTTTGTGGCAGGCCCAGGCCGGTTTGAAACCACCCTTACCCGGCCCGACTTATACGCCGGCTACTACCTGGAACAATTCAAGCTGTTGCTGCAAAACCACGCGGTTGCGCTCGAAGTAGGCACCAGCACGCAGCCCATCCCGGTGCATTTTTCTTTCGCCGAGCATGACCATATTGAAGGCAACTTAAGCACCGCGCGCCGCATACTGATGCGCGATGTTTTCGACCTGCCCGACCTGGCGGCGATGGACGACGGCATTGCCAACGGCACCTATGAAGCAAGCCCCGGCGAGCCACAACCGCTGTCGCTCTTTACCGCCGCGCGGGTTGACTATTCACTGCAGCGCCTGCGCCACTACACCGGCACATCACCCGACTGGTTTCAAAACTTTGTACTGTTTACCAACTACCAGTTTTATATTGATGAGTTTGTGCGCCTGGGCCACGCCGAGATGGCTGACCCCAACAGTGACTACATCGGCTTTGTAGAACCCGGCAACGTCGTCACGCGCCGCGCAGGTTTGACGGCTGTAGCGGGTGATGAACTGGGCGCGCAGCCCCCACGCCTGCCGCAAATGCCGGCCTACCATTTGATGCGCGCCGATCGCACCGGTATCACCATGGTCAACATTGGCGTCGGCCCGGCGAATGCCAAAAATATCACCGACCACATTGCCGTGCTGCGGCCGCATGCGTGGATCATGCTGGGACATTGCGCCGGCCTGCGCAACAGCCAGCAACTGGGCGACTACGTGCTGGCCCACGGCTATGTGCGTGAAGACCATGTGCTGGACGAAGAACTGCCGCTGTGGGTCCCCATTCCCGCGCTGGCTGAAATTCAAAAAGCACTCGAAAGCGCGGTGGCAGACGTGACGGGCTTGCAAGGCGCAGCGCTAAAAAGCATACTCCGTACCGGCACCGTGGCATCTACCGACAACCGCAACTGGGAGCTGCTGCCGGGCAACCAGCCGCAGCGCCGCTTCAGCCAGAGCCGGGCAGTGGCGCTGGATATGGAAAGCGCGACGATAGCGGCCAACGGCTTTCGCTTTCGCGTGCCCTACGGCACCCTGCTGTGCGTCAGCGACAAGCCCCTGCACGGTGAAATCAAGCTGCCCGGTATGGCGAACCACTTTTACCGCGAACGGGTAGACCAGCATTTGCGTATTGGCATGCGGGCGATTGCGCTGCTGCGCGCCGAAGGCTCAAGCCAGCTGCATTCACGCAAGTTGCGGAGCTTTTCTGAGGTGGCGTTTCAGTGATTGCTCACAAAATATGAATTCCAACTTTAAAGTAACGAATCTTACTTATTCATAAGGAGTGTTCAATGCCTGTAATTCGCATGCGGTCCAAACACCAAGTTACATTGCCGGCCAGTCTGGTCAGACAAGCCAACATCAAACTTGACGACAAGTTGGCAGTGAGCTGTGTCAATGGCAGCATTATTTTGACGCCGAGTGCAGTTGGTAAAAATCAAACGGACATCATGGCGTTTGCCGGCATAGCAAACGGCCTGTGGGGTAACACAGCCCGTAAAGTAGACCAGACCCTGACAGATATGAAGTCCAACTGGGAGCGCTAGCCTTGGCGCAATCTGTTATTGACACCAATATATTTATCTACTTTTTAAGCCGGCACCCAACGTACTTTGACGCATCAGCGCGCGTCATCAAGGCCTGCGCAGAGTCCAGCATATTTGGCTTTACAGGCGATGCCGCCGTTGCAGAGGTGATGGTGGGTGCCTGCAAGCACACAGACCCAACGCTGGCGAGCCGTTTCAAACGGTTCTTTTACAAAGAAACTTTTTAACCATCACCGCCCACAATGCACAAACATTTGACGCAGCAGCGCAACTGGTCGCCAAGGGCGGTTTGAAATTCATCGATGCCTTACAAATGGCAACCGCAGTTCACAACCAGTGCGCATATTTTGTGACGAACGATAAGGGCATCAAATATGTACGCAGCTTTTTTCAACCAGCAATGTCTATGGTCTTCATTTTTTTCTGGCATGAAGACTGCTTGGTAAGATGGGTTAATTAGAAGGTATCTGGTGTGCGGTTGCATGTCGCTAACCCAGATCGCTCGGCAAACTGGGGTTCTTCAAGGATGATCGGGTAAACCTTCGGACACGCCCTGTAGCCTGCTCTTTAAAATACCGGTTTAATTTTTTTCATTCACTAAAGGACTTCTTATGAAACTAAAAATTGCTGCTCTTACCCTCGCCATCTTCGCCGCCAGCGGCGTTTTTGCACAAGCCACCGACACCTTGGCTAAAGTTAAGGCCTCAGG
>JBBAPP010000060.1:0-8793 GCA_040400775.1 Polaromonas sp.
TTTTTTCACCTGCTGTATGCATCTCGCGCAGCCGCGGCAGGCTGATGGGCTTGCGCGCAGGCTGGCTAGACGAAGCGCAGGGCAGTGGGGGCAACGTAGCGTAGGGTGTTGCCGTCATTTGGGGGTCGGTCATGTGGTTGGCCTCAGCGTGTTTCAGGAGCGCAGCGCTGCATACCCAGACGCTGTAGCAGCATGACATCTGCTTGCGTGTCCGGGTTACCGGTTGTCAGCAGTTTGTCACCATAAAAAATCGAGTTGGCACCCGCTAAAAAGCACAAGGCCTGCACGCCGTCGCCCATTTGCTGGCGGCCTGCCGACAGGCGGACTCTAGCGGTGGGCATGGTGATGCGGGCCACGGCAATGGTGCGTACAAACTCAAACGGGTCCAGATCAGCCTGATTCGCCAAGGGCGTGCCTTCAACCTTGACCAGTTTGTTGATGGGTACGGACTCGGGGTAGGGCCTAAGGTTGGCGAGCTCTGCCACCAGGCCTGCACGCTGGCGGCGTGTTTCACCCATGCCGACAATGCCGCCACAGCAGACCTTGACACCTGCGCTGCGGACTCTAGCCAGGGTGTCCAGCCTGTCCTGGTAGTCGCGCGTGGTGATGATGTCGCCGTAAAAGTCTGGCGCGCTGTCCAGGTTGTGGTTGTAGTAGTCCAGGCCCGCGCTTTGCAGCGTTTGGGCGTGGCCGTCTTCCAGCATGCCCAGCGTGGCGCAGGTCTCTAAGCCCAAGGCCTTGACGGTACGTACCAGCTCGGCCACTTTTTCAATGTCTCGGTCTTTGGGGCTGCGCCATGCCGCGCCCATGCAAAAGCGTGTGGCGCCTGCGGCCTGCGCCGCTTTTGCGGCCACCAGCACCTCGGCAGGGTTCATCAGCTTGCTGGCTTCAACCCCCGTGTCGTAGCGTGCAGCTTGCGGGCAATAAGCGCAATCTTCTTCACAGCCACCGGTTTTGACGGACAGCAGCGTGGCAAATTCAACACGGGTGGGGTCAAAGTTGTCACGGTGTACGGTTTGTGCGCGGTGCATCAGCTCGGGGAAGGGCAGATTGAACAGAGCTTCAATCGCGTCGACGCTCCAGGGGGCAGCTGCGCTTGGTGGCGCAGCCTGTTTGCGTGGCGGGTGGAGCGTGATGGTTTGTGGCGTTGCAGTGTTCATAGGTTGTCGCAGCCAAATTGGCGTAAAGGGCGCTAGTCTAGATGAGTTTTAAGCCGAATCGCCTGTGACCCTGCCAGCCCTGCGAATTTCAAACGCCTGGCCGCACTGGGTGTGCTGCCATAGTGTGCAAGCGTCGTCAGCCTGTCGGAGGACCGCTGAAAGGGTAATAAGTATCAATTCATGTGCGCTGTGAGGCCTTACCTAGTGGGTAAATACTTTTTCTAGGTTGAAGCGCGTTGGGTGAAAAAACTAGCTTGATGACATTGGCTGTGCCCTTGCCGCAAATCGATGCAGTTCGAAGCCAATCGTTTTGAAAATAGAGTCGCCAATGTGGTTAGCGGCGGGTACAAACTTGCCCATGCCCAGCAGGCCATGGACATGGTCATTGAGGTGCAGGACGCTGACGCGCACGCCCTCATCGGCTAATCTTTTTGCGTAGGCTCTACCCTCATCACACAAAGGGTCATGCGCAACGGTCAAGACCAAAGCGGGCGCCACGCCTTTTAGGCTGGCAGCCAACAAGGGCGAAGCGCGCCAAAAGTGTCGATCACTTACTACCGGTGTGTAGTGACCAATAAAGTAATGCATGGTAGCTGCGGTAAGAGGCACGTCTGCAGTCACTGCCTGATACGAAGCGCTTTTTGCTGTGAGATCAACGGCAGGGTAAATCAAGGCCTGATAGACAGGTGCAATAAACTCGCCATCGCGGCCCATCAGCGCCAGAGATGCAGCTAGATTTCCCCCTGCACTGTCGCCGCCCACAGCAATGGCATGTGCCGCTACTTTTAATTCTGAAGCGTTTGTTTGAACCCAACGCAAAGCACAGGCTGCATCGTCTAATGCTGCTGGAAATGGATTTTCTGGCGCCAATCGATAGTCAACGGCAATGACGCAGATACCCGCTACATTGGCCAAACGGCGGCATAAATTATCGTGGCTTTCTAAATTGCCAATAACCCAACCACCGCCATGTAAATACAGCATGCATGGCAGTGCCGCATTGGCTTGCGTCTCTGCGCCCCGATAAATCCGCACGTTTAAAGTGCCACCTGGTCCATCAATACTGATATCTTTCACAGAAGCCACTTGACCGCCGTCTGATTGCATCGATGCCCAAGCTGCTGCATATGCTGCGCGTGCTTTGTCGGGCGTTAGATTTTGAAAAGGAGGATACCCTGCCTGACGCGCAAGAGCCAGAAGTTGCTTTGTATCAGGGTCTAGCGTTTTCATGATCTCAACCTGTGCCATGTGACCCCTTAGTTCCCGGTCCAGCGCGGCGCGCGCTTTTCACTAAATGCCAAGGCACCTTCACGGGCATCGTTGGATGCAATGACTTGTTCCAAGATTTCATTCTGCTTAGGCCACTTTTGGTCGGCTGGCCAACTGGGGGACTGCGACATGATGTACTTTGTCATGCGAACTGCCAAGGGGCCGTTTTGACTAATTTCTAAAGCCAAAGCGCGGGCTTCAGTCAACGCAGCACCTGGCGGTGTCAATCGATTGACCAAACCCCAATGGGCAGCATCTTTAGCTGGCATGGGTTTGCCTGTGAGTGCATATTCAAGGGCTATTTGAGGCGGTATGCGTTGCGGCAAACGCATCAAGCCACCAGAACCAGCAATCAAACCACGACGCACTTCTGGAATGCCAAACTGCGCATTTTCAGCTGCCACAATCAGGTCGCAGGCCAACGCAATTTCACAGCCACCCGCCAAAGCATAGCCCTCTACGGCGGCAATCAAGGGTTTCAATGGTGGGCGTTCTGCAATGCCTGCCAATCCGCGTCCTTCGAGCTCAACCCGCTCACCTTTTAAAAAGGCCTTGAGATCCATGCCTGAGCAAAAATGTCCACCACTACCCGTCAAAATGCCAATCGACAAACTGGCATCACTGTCTAACAAGTCCATGGCCGCGGCGATGGCCTCGGAAGTTGCTCGGTCGATGGCATTGCGAACAGCAGGTCGATTGATGGTGATGAGGAGGACTGCGCCTTCGCGTTCCACGATCACGTTGGGTTGCAACGTGTTTTGAACAGTTGATTGGGTCATGCGTTTGTCGTCGCTTTTTTCAAACTGGCTTTTAGACCAATCCGATCGCGTATCAATCGGCCTTGTCTGACCCGGCCATCTTCAACCTTCAAAATGCCATTGCAGTGCAGCACAGCTTTCGTTTGTCTGGGCGCTATGCCAGCCAAACCGTCTAGATAAGTACCAACTTGGCGTGCATGAAACACCACATCATTGCCACTGGCATGTAACGCATCGATGACGGTGCTTTGCACTTGAAATTGAAGCGGCACACCTGTTAGGTGTTCATCGTCGCAACGCACGCTGGCCTCTGCAGGTGGCCATGAACCATTTAGCCACTCTTTGACCACTGCCATGGCTTCTGCGTTGGGTGAAGCTTGTGGCATATCCCAAGGCGCTACAGCGGGTGCCTCCAGTGCATCACATACGCCTGATTTCATTTGGCGGTGGCGCGAGAAGTAGTCTTCTTGCGCCACACAGCGCGTAAGCTGGACGCCATCATTTCTGTATATGGCGACACCCGACCAACAAGCAGCCTTGCCATCAGACGCACCGTGTTCAGAAAACCAGGCGGCAGCCCAGCCATCGCCCGCAATGGCTTGATGTACGGTCATGCTGAGTGACGGAAATAACTTGAACTGTTTCTGCACGGCTGGCAACCATTGATCGTCGCGCCCCGCAAACACTACATCCCCAATTTCTAATGTGTAGTCGGGAGCAATAAACTCTCGGGCAGCAGCGTCGCTGTGCTGGTTAAAATAATTCACCACCCATCGCTTCATGAGCTGAAGCGATGTCTGTGTTTTGAGGCTCGAATCGTATTGCATACTGAGTCTAGTCCTTAGTCCTTAGTCCTTAGTCCCTAGTCTTTGGTGTAGAGCTTGCGCAGCTCTCGCTTGAGTAGTTTGCCTGATGCGTTGCGTGGCAACTCTTTGGCAATCACAATCGACGTTGGGCATTTGTAATGCGCCAAGCGGTCGCGTGTGAATAAAATTAATTCAGCGGGATCTGCTGTGTGGCCATCACGCAGAACCACCACGGCCATAGGTGTCTCACCCCAGCGCTGGTGAAGAATGCCAATGACACCCACTTCCTTTACAGCAGGATGTCCGTTCAAGGCATTTTCAACTTCAGCGGGATAAATGTTTTCGCCGCCAGAAATGATCATGTCGTTAAAGCGGTCAAACATGTAGACATAGTCTTCTGCATCTTGGTATGCAGCGTCACCCGTGCGAAGCCAACCACCAGGCATGATGGCATCGGCTGTGGCCTGCGGCTTTCTCCAATAGCCCTTCATCACCATGCCTGACTTGAGCCAAATCTCACCCACTTCCCCTCGCTTGACATCAGTCAGGGTATTGGGATCAATGATTCGCAAGTCTACCCAGGGGTAAGCGCGGCCACAAGATTTCAAGAGATTTGACCGAGGACCGTCTAGTGAATGGTCTTTAGGTGGCAAGTCTAAAACTGTACCGGCTGTTTCAGTCATGCCATAGGCCTGCATGAAATTACACTTCAACACATCCAAGGCTTGACGGAGCAAGACTTCGCCAATCGGTGAAGCCCCATACATCAACAACTGCAGGCTGGAAAAATCGGCTTTTTCAATGCCGGGGGTCAGCAGCAAAGACTGAACTACCGCGGGCACAAAAAATGTGTGTGTTACTTTGTAATGCGCAATCAAATGAATCGCCAACCTGGGGTTCATTTCGCGCATCAGCACGGTGTGACCACCGCACAGCATGGTGCTACTGCCATAGCCTGTGCCACCAATGTGAAACATGGGCATAGCCACTAAATTGACACTGTCTGGGCCCATGCCCCATGCCTCGCCCAATTGGCGAGTGAATGCCATATTTTGGTTGGTCAGCATCACTCCTTTGGGCAAGCCTGTCGTGCCAGAGGTGTAAAGCAGCAAAGCCACATCGCTAGCCTTACCCACATGACCTGGATCGGTCTGATTGCTGGAGCGCCAAGCCACGTATGCATCGTCAAAATCAATAACCCGCTTCAGTCCAACAGTGGCGCGTGCATTGGCATTAAAAAGGGCTTTCTCATCGGTCCCCAAAAAGACCACCGTGGGTTCAGCATCAGCCACGATGGCTTCAATTTCAGCTGCTGCCAATCGCCAGTTCAGTCCAAGCAAGACAGCACCAATCTTGCTACAGGCAAAAAGCAACTCATAAAACTCGGCCCGATTTTTTGTGAGCAAGGCCACTCGGTCACCTGCTTTTACGCCCTCACTGATCAAGGCCTGTGCAGCACGAGAACTGAGTTCATGCAATTCTGCAAAAGTCCATGTGGTCCCTTCAAAGCTGAGCGCTGGTGATGCTGGTCTTTGCAGGGCGTGCTCGCGGATGATTTGGGCAAATGTGGTCATAAGCTAAAAATGCAAAGAAGGCTAGTAGCTCTTTGGCAGTCCGAGGCTGTGTTGCGCTACGAAATTCAAAATCATTTCACGGCTGACAGGGGCGGTTTTGTGCAAACGCGCAATAAACCACAAATCGGCCAAGCCATATTCGATAGCCATCCCGTTACCACCATGTGTCTGAATTGCTTGATCCAAGGCTTCCAAGGAAGCTTCAGCAGCGGCAAACTTAGCCATGTTGGCAATTTCACCAGCATCGGCTGATCCTGCGTCAAACAACTGAGCAGCTCTTGCCGTTATCAATCGTGCCTGCTGCACAGCAATATACGATTTGGCCAAAGGGTGCGCAATACCCTGATGCGCGCCTATCGGTGTTTTCCATACGGTCCGGTCGATGGCGTACTGGGAAGCTTTTTCAATAGCAAAGCGCGCAATACCGTTGTTAATGGCAGCTGCGCATACACGTTCTGGGTTCAAGCCTGCGAACAAGTGCCGCAGGCCCTGACCTTCTTCACCCACCAGAGCATCAGCGCCCAAAGCCACGTTGTCAAAGTACAGCATATATTGCGTTTCAGGCACTTGTAATGCAGTTTCAATAGGCGTCATTGAAATGCCAGGCGCATCGGCTTTCACAATGAACAATGACAGAGCTGCACGCCCTTTATCGTCAACTGCTTCACCACGGGCTACCACCATGATGGAGTCCGACTCGTCGACCGCCGATGTCCAATATTTATTGCCGTTTAATTTCCAGCCCGAGCCATCACGTTTTGCTGTCGTGCTGACCTTGTGGGTGTTTGTGCCTGCGTTGGGCTCAGTGATGGCAAAAGCCAAGCGCTTCGTTCCGTCAGCCAAGCCAGGTAACCACGCATTTTTGAGTGCTTCGCTGCCATGTTGTTCAATGATCGGAGCACAGATTGAGCCAATGACCAAAGACAAGATGGGACAACCTTGCGCAGCTGTTTCTTCGACCACCACGTTGTAGTCGGCTAAACCACTGCCATTACCAGCACCACCGCCGTATTTTTCAGAAATGTGAACACCCAAGAATCCAGCTTTGGCCAATGCATCCCAAAGCTCGACGGGTTTGACATGGCGTTTGACTACGTCCTGAAAATAGCTTCTGCCAAAACTCCCCACCAACTTACCGACGCTTTCGCGCAACATGGGATGGTGATCAGAGGTATCCACTAAAGACGAGTTAAAAATATTGTTGATCATGATGCTTGATTTTTCAGTATGTTGTGCTTAAGAAATGCCCGACTCTGTCCAATTAAAGAAACCTCTACCCGATTTGCGTCCTAGATCGCCGCGCGCCACCATTTCTTCTAATATTTTGGGTGGCGCATAGCGCTCGCCTAAAGTACTGCAGAGCTGACGTGCAATGTCCAATCGAACATCTAAACCCACAATGTCGCTCAGTCGAAGAGGTCCCATCGGGTGTCGGTAGGCAATCAGCATGGCGTTGTCGATGTCTTCGGCTGAAGCCACACCGTCTTGCAGCATGCGCATGGCTTCCAAGGAAGCTATCAAATCAAGGCGACTTGTGGCAAAGCCAGGTACGTCACGCACCGTGATACTTGTTTTACCTATGCTTTTTGCATATTGTTTAGCGGCAGCCAATGTTGCATCACTGGTGGCATCGCCACGAACAAGTTCCACCATGGCCAAAGACCACACGGGATTAAAAAAGTGCATGCCCAAAAAGTGACCAGGGTCTTTGACATACTTGGCCATTTCAGTGATGGACATGGCACTGGTGTTGGATGCAATGATGGAAGGCTGGCGTGCATCAATTTGACCCAAAACCATACGCTTGATGTCCATCCGTTCTGGCACGCTTTCGACCACCAAATCTAGGCCCAGTGGCAGCTCGTCTGTACTGCGCAGGCGTTGCACACCTGTAGTGATGTAAGCCACATGCAATGCGTTTAACTTACCTCGTTTTAGGCCAGCACTTGCTGTGTCAACAAGTGTTTTTTGCATGCCTTGCGCGCGCCCATCATCAGGCTCAACAACCCAAACGTTCCAGCCTGCCGCAGCAAAGACATAAACGATGCCGACCCCCATGGTGCCACCACCCACAACGGCCATCGATTTTGCAGGGCTGATGGGATGTGCTGTGAGGCTCATGAAGCACTCCTTAAATTGATTGAAGTGCTTGGGTCGGTGTATGGCAATGCCACAACCGCTGGAAACAAGTAACCGGCGCTTATCAGGCTGTGGGTATTTTTTTGGCTTGCACCATGGCCAGCACCAAGGTTGAAACGCGCTGCGCCGCTTCGGCTATGCTGAGCCGGCCTCCAGGCCTGAACCAAACCTGAGACCAACCCACGATACCCACAATGGCCAGCGCGGTGAGGTGAACGTCTTCCACCACAAACTCTTTGGTGGCAATACCCTCTTCCATCAAGGCGACCAATTTGTGGTCGAACACCCGACGCATCTTGTTGATCTCCTCGCGATCCTCGTGCTTGAGTTCCTTCTCTTCGCGGCTGTAAATCACCGCATGCGCTTGATGATTTAGCACCGTTTCCATAAAGTCCCGTGCAATCGCCTGCAGGCGTTGCGTGGCAGTGCCCTGCAGGCTGACTGCACGGTTGATGACTTCGTTTGAAATCCACACTGCTCGGGTGCAAATCTCGGCCAGCAAGTCGCTCTTGGACTTGAAGTGCGAATATATGAAGGGCTTGGTAACTTGAATGGCATCGGCCACTTGTTCCAATGTGGTGTGGGTATAACCCTGATGGTAAAAAAGCTTGACGGCTGCAGCAACGATGCGCTCGCGCTTGAGCTTTGCCACGGCATCGCGAATGTCTACCGGCGCATCTGGATTGCCCAGCATTCGATTTGAGGCGCCCACTATGGACTTTTTGACCAGCTTGACCGGCTTGGCTATTTTTACTACTTTTAAAAGTTTTGGCAGAGTTTTCTTGGCGGGCTTCATGGAAATAAGAATACCTCAAGAAATTGGCCAAATTGCGAATTGGCAAGTGGTGAGCAAACGCAATGTTGCAAAAATTAGGCATCACTGCCCCGTTGATCCGAACCCTTTGCAGCGTCACATGGCTGGCAAAGTCTGAGGCCAGACAGGCCATGAAGTTGGCAACTCCACATGAACCGGCACAGCGACCTTCAGGTAGAGCCACTGCCCGCTGCTCGCGCAAACTAAGGACAGGGGCCTGACTTTTTAGCCTGCTCGGTTCAATATCAGCGTAACTTTCATGTATCCACTGGG
>JBBAPP010000060.1:8893-13262 GCA_040400775.1 Polaromonas sp.
CTGACATGCGCAGAAGCAAACAAAGCCGTACCGCCGCTCTGCATCATTTGCGATTCAGGAGCCTGGCCGCTGTCTTCGGATAGATCAATCAACCAGCTTCTGGCGCCAACATCACGTGTAGCGAGCGATAGGGCGCGTCCAATACCGTCACCGTCACCGTCACCGGCATCCGTGGCTATGGCAACCTGATCACTTGCGTCGATCTTCACGATGGCTCGGTTTCGGTTTCGATTTTGGTAGCCACACCGCCGAAACTCGCAGGCTTGGTGCGAAGCGAAAAGCCTGTGTAACCTTCTTCGGCACACTTGTTCAAAATGCGACGGTAGCCACGAACCCCACCAGAGTAAGGCATAAATACTTTGGGCTTACCAGCTACTTCAGCGCCGTTGTAGTAAGAGTCGGCCGTCATGTAGAGCGTTTCTTTGGCGCGTTCATTGACGTGCGCCACCCAACTTACTTCAGCATCGGGTTCGGCTTCAAATTCCACAATCTGATGCGCATCCATCTTACGAATCAGCTCTGCCAGCCAATCAATTTGCTGTTCAGTTGAGACCATGACATTGCTGAGCAATGAAGGGCTACCAGGGCCCACCACAATCAACATATTTGGGAATTCAGATACCGAGACGCCTAGTTGTGTGACTGGGCCAGCTGACCATTTGTCACGCAATGTGCGGCCACCACGCCCCACGATATTGGGCTTTAGCAAGGAGCCAGTGAAGGCGTCAAAACCGGTTGCAAAGATGATGCTGTCAAATTCGTGCGCTTTTATCGTCGTGCGAATACCTTGGGGTGTAAATTCAACAATCGGTGATTCGCGTAGGTCTGCCAGTTCAACGTTGTCGCGGTTGAACGCTTGAAAGTAACCGCTATCGACCGAGGGCCGACGTGCCGCAAATGCATGGCCTTTCGGCACCAGCTTTTCACGTATTACCGGATCATTGATGACGGAACCAATTTTCTTGCGAATGAATTCAGCCGCCGTATCGTTGGCTGGCTTCGACAGCAAAATATCAAAGTAAGTCAATGCAAAACCATAGCCCAAACGGTTCCATGCAGCTTCATAAACTTTCTCTCGCTCTTCAGGGCTGACATCGAGTGCAGATTGTTTGTTTGGTTTAAAACCCAGACCTGTCGGGGAGTTCCAAGCTTGTTCACGTCGTTCACGGTAAGTCGCTTTGACACGGCGATCTTCATCGTCAGAGACTGGCGCGTTGGACGCTGGAATGCTGAAGTTGGCCGTGCGTTGGAATACTGTGAGGTGTTTGGCTTCTTTGGCAATGATGGGGGTCATCTGCATGCCTGATGAACCTGTGCCTATGATGGCAACCCGCTTGCCCGCAAATTCAAGCTTGTGCTTTGGCCACACACCACTGTGGATGATTTCACCTTTGAAACCAGACTGACCTGGATAATTGGGCGCTTTGGTGGTGGAGAGTTGCCCCACGCACAGCACAAGATATTGGGCCGACCATATACGGCCGTCTTTTGACTTGATGGTCCAGTGTGCTGCCTTTTCGTCATAGACAGACTCCTCCATGAAGGTGTTGAAGTTGATATCTTTGCGCAAGTCAAAGCGATCGGCGACATGGTTTACATAGCTCAAGATTTCGGGTTGTGTGGCATAGCGCTCGGACCAACGCCAATCTTGTTCAAGCTCGGGCGAAAAGCTGTAGGAATAGTCGAAACTTTCAACATCGCAACGTGCGCCAGGGTAGCCGTTGTGGTGCCAAACACCACCCACACCCTCACTGCCTTCCAGGACGGCTACTTTCTTGCCCATTTCGCGCAAACGGTACAAGGCACGCAGACCCGCAAAACCAGCACCGATTACCACTGCATCAACTGTTACCAATTTACTACGCATGACTATTTACCAGTACCGGTTGGAGCACATTAAACGTACCAGGCTGAAGCTTTGCTTGAGCTTGGTTTCTTGTCAGTATTTTGTGATACTGAGCAGTAGGTGTCAAGAGATTATTTAAAACTTTTTTAAATTATTAACATTTATTTTTATTTTTAGGTGGTAAAAATAATTTTTCAAGGCGTAGACACAAATACTGATTGGTATTAATATCTGTTGATTAAAACCAAAATCGGACGGGACGTAGCATGCAAAACTCACCTTCCGCAGTCGCTTTGACACGCAAAGCGGATATGCCTACTGTTGCTCAGCGTCAACAAGCCTTACTGCGTGTTTTCCCCAAATGGAAGCCAAGTACTCTTCATGAAACGCTGGATCAGATGGCATCCAAACAACCCATGCGTCCACTGGTTATCACCAACGAAAAAACCTGGTCATACGAAGAAATCCAGGCATGGTCCAAAAAGATTGCTGACGGCCTGGTTGAGAGTGGTGTCCAACCAGGCGACCATATCGCATTGCTGATGGGCAATTTCCCTGAATTTGTGGCTGTTAAATTTGCCATTTCTCGTGCCGGCGCTGTTGCTGTCCCGATCAATTTTTTGAATCGCCGTGATGAGTTGGGCTATGTCCTGAAACAGTCCGATTCAGTTCTTTTGATCACGATGGACCAGTTTCGTGGCCTGAACTATTTACAGTTTTTAAATGAGCTGGCGCCAGGCTGGGCTCAATCTGGTGGTGGCGACGCATTTCCTCGCCTTAAAAAGGTGGTCGTATTCCCTTGCAGCGCAAATCCTGTTCCTGCTGGTGTGCAGTTGCTGGAAAATTTTGGAAAAGACGGCACATCTTTGGCTGTTCGCCACCCAGGCCCGCACAGCAATTGCGACATCATTTATACGTCAGGCACTACCGGCGCTCCCAAAGGCGTCATGATCACGCATGACATGATGCTTAGAACTGCATTTGGTAGCACTTGGGCGCGCGCCTTCCCTGATGCACACCGAATTTTGTTCTCTTTGCCTATGTACCATGTGTATGGTTATGTGGAAGGTCTTTTGGCATGCTTATTTGTGGGCGGCGCCATCATTCCCCAATTACGTTTTGACCCGTCAGAAACACTCCAAAGCATCGAACATAACAAAGCCACAGACATTTTGCTCATCCCGACCATGACACTGGCATTGCTGGATGAACTCAAAAAATCAAATTATTCGCTGTCAAGCTTGACGCATGTTATTTCTTCTGGCGGTAGAGCCCCCTCCTACATCTGGCAAGACATCGTGACCTACCTCCACCCGCACGAAATTACGACAGGTTATGGCATGACGGAGGTGACTGCATCAAGCACAGTCACACAACCATGCGATCCCTTTGAACGATTGCTGGCTACCAATGGCCGCTTGCGAGAAGTAGGTCCAGCCGGTGAACCCAGCCTAGACCAGCGGCTGGTGGTGTATCGCGTAGTGGACTGCGAAACAGGCATTGATGTGGCGCCTGGCGAAGTCGGTGAATTACTGGCAAAAGGACCCGGGGTGACCTCGGGTTATTACAACAAACCTGAGGCCACAGCAGAGGCTTTCACGCCTGACGGATGGTTTAAAACGGGTGACCTTGGCCGCATCGATGCCGATCACTACCTGACCTTGATAGGGCGCAGCAAAGAATCCTACCGCTGCGGTGGCGAGCAAGTCATGCCTACAGAAATTGAAGATTTATTGGTCACCCACCCTGCTATTTTACAAGCCTTCGTGGTGCCGGTTCCACACCAACGTATGGGCGAAGTGGGCTGCGCTTTTGTGGTGTGGCGAGTAGGTCAGCAGGCTGAACCTCAGGCCTTGATTGATTTCTGTGCAGAAAACCTGGCGCGTTTTAAAGTTCCTTTGTACGTTTTAGCGCTTCGCGCAGACCAGATACCCGTCACACCATCAGGCCGTGCGCGCAAATTTTTGTTGGTGCAGATGGCTTTGAAAGATCTCCATCTGGGTTGAAAGGCCCAGCATTAATCCGGGATTGTTTATTAGACCGTTCGCCCTGAGCCTGTCGAAGGGATTTTTACGATTGCTAAAAGCTTAGACAAAGCCTGTCCTGAGCACGTCGAAGGGCTCAGCCCGAACGGATCTAACGCCAATGGACAATCTCGGTTAATTTCGCACTTTAAAGGGTTGGTGGCATGCGCTTCAGTATGCAAATTCCTGCAAGCAGGGGCTTATTAGTGCGCACATACGCGTCGGCTTTGTGCTTGACCGGCACTGCGTGAAGAATAAACCGCTATAAACTCACAGGCTCTCGTCTCTGATGAGGGTTTGTGCTGATCTTTGTGTCAACGGTCTAATGGCCGGCGAGAAAAATACAATCAACCGCCAAAGCATTTTTAAGCACGCTGCCGAGGTGCTGCTGTGACCTGTTTTTTTTAAAGGAATCGATGGATGATCACGTTCTATTTCCACCCTTCACCCAATCCTCTGAAGATTGCCTTGTACCTTGAAGAAACGGGCGAGCCTTACG
>JBBAPP010000061.1:0-12683 GCA_040400775.1 Polaromonas sp.
AAAGGGCTGCGAGCGGTCAACTGCTTTTTCTAGGTTTAAACCAAGCAGGAGCCGCGGGACTGGCTTTGCCAGACCGCAGATGCAGCGACCCCCTTGGGAGGCAGGGAGCTACACGAAGTGAGCGACCGTGGGGGTCATTTACCTTCCTGCCCGCTTGCGCTCGCTCTCGGTCAGGTGCCGCTTGCGCAGGCGCACTGACTTGGGGGTAATTTCTACCAGCTCGTCTTCTTCAATAAACTCTACGCCGTATTCAAGCGTCAGCTCGATCGGCGGGGTGACTTTGATCGCGTCTTCTTTGCCTGACACACGAAAGTTGGTGAGCTGCTTGGTCCGGGTGGCATTGACCACCAGATCGTTGTCACGGCTGTGGATACCGACGATCATGCCTTCGTAGACCGGATCATTGGCTTTCACAAACATCCGCCCACGGTCATCAAGCTTACCCAAGGCGTAGGTGAAAATTTCGCCTGCATCCATCGAGATCAGTACGCCGTTTTTACGGCCGCCAATGTCACCTTTGTGCGCTTCGTAGCTGTCAAAAATATTACTGATCAGGCCTGAACCGCGGGTCAGATTCAAAAATTCGTTGGTAAAACCAATCAGGCCACGGGCCGGGATGCGGTATTCAAGCCGCACACGGCCACGACCGTCGGATTCCATGTTGACCAAATCTCCCTTGCGCTCACCCAGGGCTTGCATGACGCCGCCTTGGTGCTGCTCTTCAATGTCAGCGGTGACCAGCTCAATCGGTTCATGCTTTTCGCCGTTGACTTCTTTCATCACCACGCGCGGCTTGCTGACGGCCATTTCAAAGCCTTCGCGGCGCATGTTTTCGAGCAGAATGGTCAAGTGCAACTCGCCCCGGCCCATGACTTCAAAAATACCTTCTTCACCAGTCTCGCTGACGCGCAATGCCACGTTGTGCTGCAACTCTTTTTGCAGGCGGTCCCAAATTTGGCGACTGGTGACGTACTTGCCTTCACGGCCAGCCAGCGGGCTGGTGTTGACGCAGAAGTTCATCGTCAGCGTTGGCTCGTCGACCTTCAACATGGGCAGCGGTGATGGGTTAACGGGGTCGGTAATAGTCACGCCGATACCGACACCTTCAATACCATTTATCAGAACAATTTCACCGGGACCAGCCTCAGTCGCCTGCACCCGCTCCAGGCCTTGGAAAGTCAGTACCTGGTTGACGCGGCCTTTGACAGCTTTGCCGTCTGTACCTTCCATCACGACCACGTCCATCATCGGCTTGATGGTGCCCTGGCTGATGCGACCCACGCCGATGCGGCCGACGAAGGTTGAAAAGTCGAGTGCTGAAATTTGCAATTGCAATGGCGCATCAGGGTCGCCCTTTTGCGCCGGCACATGCTTGAGCACGGTATTGAACAGGGCCGACATATCGGGACCCCACTGCTCGTTCGGTGGGCCTTCAACAAGCGAAGACCAGCCGTTGATACCGGAGGCGTAGACAACCGGAAAGTCAAGCTGCTCGTCGGTGGCGCCCAACTTGTCGAACAAATCGAAAGCCGCGTTCACGACGTAGTCAGGGCGCGCGCCTGGCTTGTCAACTTTGTTAACCACCAAAATCGGCTTCAGACCGAGCGCGAGCGCCTTCTTTGTCACAAAACGGGTTTGCGGCATCGGGCCTTCTTGTGCGTCGATCAGCAGCACCACGCCGTCAACCATTGACAGCGCACGTTCAACTTCGCCGCCAAAGTCAGCGTGGCCTGGTGTGTCAACAATGTTGATGTGCGTGCCTTCCCAGGTCACGGCGCAGTTTTTGGCCAGAATGGTAATGCCGCGTTCTTTTTCAATCGCGTTATTGTCCATCACGGTATCAACGACTTTTTCGTGCTCGGCAAACGTGCCAGACTGGCGTAGCAGCTGGTCAACCATGGTGGTTTTGCCATGGTCAACGTGGGCGATGATGGCAATGTTGCGGATTTGCTTGATGGTCATAACGGACTTTCTAAAAAACTTTAAATCTAAAACTTCAATGCACGGCTTGCAAAATATCTTGAACTTCAATTGGGCTGAGCAAGCGCTGCGGAATCAACTCATCGGCCGTGATGTGGCCAGACCCTAAAAATGCGCTGGGGTCAGAGCCGTAGACCTGAACCAGCGGCGCGTCTTTGCCCCACTGGCCGGGGGTTCCACGGCGGCGCAGACCGCTCAAGAAGCGTCCTGCATTGTCGGCATCCAATGTGACAGATGGGTAACTGGCGACCAGCGACTGAGGTGGTAGCAGGCGCGCATCACGGCCTGCTTCGTCCATCGCTTCAAGCTCGGACAAGCTAACGCACTGATCGGCAGTGAAGCCGCCGGTTTCAATTCGGCGCAGTGCGCCAAGGTGCGCACCGCAACCGATCGCTTCGCCAATGTCTTCACCCAGCGTGCGGATGTACGTACCTTTGCTGCACTTCACTACTATTTTAATAGCAGCTTGCACACGTATATCTTGGGCTGTAGCCATATTTATCTCGTAGATCACAATATTTCTGGCGTCCCGCTCGACTTCTTCACCTTTTCTTGCGTATTCGTACAGCGCTTTGCCGTCTTTTTTCAGCGCTGAATACATAGGCGGGATTTGTGCCATCGGGCCGGTGAATTGTGCTGTGAGTTTTTCAAGCAGCTCAGGCGTGATCTCGGGCACAGGCCGGGTTTCAATCACATCGCCTTCAGCGTCGGCTGTAGTGGTTTTTAAACCGAGCAGCAACACGGCCTCGTAGGTCTTGTCCGCATCAAGCTGAATCTGGCTGAACTTGGTAGCGGCACCGAAGCACAGCGGCAGCACACCGGTGGCCAAAGGATCAAGCGTGCCTGTATGACCTGCCTTGTCGGCGCGCAGCAACCACTTGGCTTTTTGCAACGCTTGGTTGCTAGAAAGGCCGATCGGTTTATCCAGCAGCAACACCCCATGCACAGGGCGCCTCTGCACCTTTGTGCGGAGTTGCATCATGACCTAGTCCTCTTGAGCGCGAGAAGAAACAGCCTTGGCGATCAAGGCGTTCATGTCAGCCGCGCGCTCGGTGGTGCGGTCAAAGTGAAAGTGCAGGGTGGGTACGGTATGCGTCATCAGCCGCTTGAACAAACCGTTGCGCAGAAAACCGGCGGCCTGGTTCAGCGCTTCTTCGCACTTGGCCGCATCGCCCATCAGCACGCTGAAAAACACTTTGGCATGCGCGTAATCAGCCGTTACTTCAACAGCCTGAATCGTCACCATCCCGACCCGAGGGTCTTTCAGTTCGCGGGCAATCAGGTCCGTGAGGTCACGTTGAATCTGATCGGCAACCCGAAAGCCGCGGTTGGGGGTGTTTGATTTTTTACGCATAAAAAATGGTCGGCAAGCTGCGATTAAGCAGCTTCAAGGGTCCGGGCAACTTCACGAATCTCAAAGAACTCCAGCACGTCACCGACTTCAATATCGTTGTAGTTTTTGATGTTCAAGCCGCACTCAAAGCTCTCCTTGACTTCTTTTGCGTCGTCTTTGAAGCGCTTGAGTGAGTCCAGCTCGCCGGTGTAAATAACCACGTTTTGGCGCAGCAAACGCAGCTTGGCAGTGCGGCGCACGGTACCTGCGGTGACCATACAACCTGCAATTGAGCCGATTTTCGACACTTTGAAGATATTGCGAATCTCGGCGGTGCCGATGACTTCTTCCTTCTTGTCTGGTGTCAACATGCCCGACATCGCAGAACGCAGCTCGTCAACCGCGTCATAAATGATGTTGTAGTAACGAATATCAATGCCGTTGTTTTCAGCCTGCTTGCGTGCCTGTGCGTCAGCGCGGGTATTGAAGCCGATCAGCAATGCTTTGGACGCAATCGCCAAATTCACGTCAGACTCAGAAATACCGCCAACCCCCGAGTACACCAATTGCACCTTGACCTCATCGGTCGACAGCTTGAGCAGCGACTGCGCCAGCGCTTCTTGCGAGCCCTGCACGTCGGCCTTGATGATGATGGGCACCAGCTTGACGGCTCCTTGCGAAATATCTGCAAACATGTTCTCCAGCTTGGCGGCTTGCTGCTTGGCCAACTTGGTGTTGCGGAATTTGCCGGCACGGTAGGTTGAAATCTCGCGGGCGCGTCGTTCGTCCAACATGACGATGAAGTCATCACCGGCTTGTGGCACTTCGGTCAAGCCTTGAATCTCGACCGGAATCGATGGACCTGCCGATTTAATGGTGTCGCCGTTTTCGTCCAGCATGGCGCGAACGCGTCCGTAGGTTGAACCGGCCAGCACCACATCGCCAGCCTTTAGCGTACCCGACTGCACCAGCACGGTAGCGACTGAACCGCGACCCTTGTCAAGACGCGCTTCAATCACCAAGCCCTTGGCCAATGCATTCACCGGGGCGCGTAATTCCAATATCTCGGCTTGCAGCAACACTTGCTCAAGCAGGGAGTCAATGCCCTCACCGGTGTGCGCTGACACACCGATGAAAGGTACATCACCACCAAACTCTTCGGGGATGACTTCTTCAGTCACCAGCTCACCCTTGACGCGGTCCAAATTGATACCTGATTTATCGATTTTGTTGATCGCCACCACGATAGGCACACCCGCCGCTTTGGCGTGCTTGATGGCCTCTTTGGTTTGCGGCATCACGCCGTCGTCTGCTGCCACCACCAAAATAACAATGTCAGTCGCCTGCGCACCGCGGGCACGCATGGCGGTAAACGCTTCGTGGCCCGGTGTGTCGAGGAACGACACCATACCGCGCGGCGTTTCAACGTGGTAGGCACCAATGTGCTGGGTAATGCCGCCAGCTTCGCCAGAAGCCACTTTGGCACGGCGAATGTAGTCGAGCAGCGAAGTTTTGCCGTGGTCGACGTGACCCATAACGGTCACCACGGGGGCGCGCGGCAACAGCTCGGCGGTTTGGCCTTGCACATCGTCGTCAGTAAAGGCTTCTGGGTCATCCAGCGCAGCGGTAACCGCGGTATGGCCCATTTCTTCGACCACGATCATTGCGGTGTCTTGGTCCAGCGGCTGGTTGATGGTGACCATCTGGCCTAGCTTCATCAGGTGCTTGATGACCTCATTGGACTTGACGCTCATCTTGTGCGCCAACTCACCCACGGTAATCGTCTCGGGCACATGAACTTCAATGACTTTAAATTCTGTCGGTGCTACAAAGTTTGATTCCGGACGTGCATCACGGTCATTGCTGCGGCGGCTACCGCTACGCGCGCCAGCACGGAAGTTTCCGCGACCAGGGGCAGTCGGCGCACCGCGGGTTGGAAGCGCTTTTTTCTTGGCTGCGTCATCTTTCCAGGTCGACGACAGGTTTTCAGACTTGACTTCTTTTTTGCCAGCTGCACCTGTCGCACCCGGCGCACCCGGCGCGGCCTTGGCTGCGACAGAACCAGCGGCTGGCTTGTGTAGCGTCCCTTTGATGGCGACTTTCGGATCCACATGCGGCACTAAAACACGCTTCGGCGCGTTCATCATGGCACGAATGCCTTCAGCTTCTGCCTCGGCTTTTTTACGGCGGTCTTGCAGGTCAATCGCCTTGGCTGCATCCGCTTGGAACTCAGCCGTTGCCTTGGCTTTGGCCGATGCTTGGGCGGCGGCTACTTCGACCGCTTTGGCGCTTTGTTCAGCCGCAGCTTGTTCAGAGACTTTAGGTGCTGTAACTTCAAGTGCAGCAGCGGCTTCTTTGGCTTTTTTGCTCAGCGGCTTGGCTTTTTCAAACACCTCGGCAGCACGCGCAACAGCTTCAGCAATTTTCTCGGCAGCCAGGCGCTCTTCTTCAGCCCTTTTGGCGTCTTGTTCTTCGCGCAGGCGGCGCTTTTCATCCAGATCAGCCTCTTGACGGCGCAGCAATTCTGCATGGCGATTGGCCTCTTCTTCACGGCGGGCTAAATCTGCCTCGTCGATCTGCGGGGCTTGCGGGACGACCTCAACCGGAGCCTCCTCAGCCGGCACATCAGTGCCGTCTTCACGCTTGATGAAGGTACGTTTTTTACGCACCTCAACCTGAATCGTGCGCGCTTTGCCGGTGGCGTCAGCTTGCTTGATTTCACTGGTAGATTTTTTTACCAGTGTGATTTTTTTTCGCTCAGTCGATGCCGTGCCGTGGCTGGCCTGCAAATAGCCGAGCAGCTTTTGCTTGTCAGCCTCGGACAGGGTGTCATCGGCACGGGTTTTAGCGACCCCTGCGCTGGTCAATTGCTCGATCAGTGTGACGGTTGATTTGTGCAGTTCAGCTGCAAATTGCGCGACGGTAGTGGTACTTGACATATATGGTTTTCCTGTGCGGCCTTCATGATCAATGCTCATCGGCTGCGGCCGGCTTTGCGGCCTCAGCGACAGCCTCAGCAGCTGCGGCAGCGGCTTCTTCTTCAAGAAACCAATGCGCGCGCGCCGTCATGATCAGGGCCGTGGCAGCTTCATCAGACTGCCCGGTGATATCGGTGAGTTCATCGGTGGCCAGGTCGGCCAGGTCGTCGCGTGTGGTAACGCCAGCGGCGTTGAGCATGGCCACCAGTTCAGGGGTAATGCCTTCAACATCGCGCAGCACTTGCGAGGCGCCGCCAGAGTCTTCTTCTTTGGCAATTTCCATGGTCAACAAAGCGTCTTTGGCGCGAGTCCGTAACTCGTTCACGGTGTCTTCGTCAAACGACTCAATCTCCAGCATTTCTTGTAACGGCACGTAGGCTACCTCTTCCAGACTGGTAAAGCCTTCGGCAATTAAAATGTCGGCGATTTCTTCGTCGACGTCGAGCTTTTCCATGAACAGCTTGCGGCTGGTGTCGGTCTCAGAGGCCTGCTTGACGGCCGACTCATCAGCCGTCATGATGTTGATTTTCCAGCCTGTCAACTCAGCAGCCAAGCGCACGTTTTGGCCGCCACGGCCAATCGAGATCGCCAGGTTTTCCTCATCGACCACCACGTCCATGGCGTGACGCTCTTCGTCCACCACGATGGACGACACGTTGGCAGGCGCCAAGGCACCGATGACAAATTGCGCCGGGTCTTCAGACCACAACACAATGTCAACACGCTCGCCAGCCAGCTCATTTGTCACGCCGTTGACACGGGTGCCACGCACGCCAACGCAGGTGCCTATAGGGTCGACGCGTTTGTCATGCGACAGCACGGCGATTTTGGCGCGTGAACCAGGGTCACGGGCGCAGGATTTAATTTCCAGCAGGCCTTGTTCAATTTCTGGGACTTCAGCGCGGAACAGCTCAATCATGTATTCAGGCGCGGAGCGCGACAAAATAATCGGCGCACCACGCAAGGTATTGTCAACTTCCATGATCATGGCACGCACACGGTCACCAGAGCGCAGGTTTTCTTTAGGAATCATATCGCTGCGGCGCAAGCGGCCTTCAACCCGTCCCGACTCCACAATAATGTCGCCCTTGTCCATGCGCTTGACGGTACCGACAAAAATTTTGTCGCCACGGCTCATGAAGTCATGGAGGAGCATTTCACGTTCTGCGTCGCGAATTTTTTGCAGAATGACCTGCTTGGCAGCCATGGCACCAATCCGGCCAATCGGCATGCTTTCAATCGGTTTTTCGATGTAGTCACCCTCTTCGATGTCATCGATTTCGTCGCGGGCATCGGTCAGTAGCTCTTCGGCTTCCGGATTTTGTAGGCCGGCTTCGTCGGGCACGACCAACCAGCGGCGAAAGCTCTCGTAATTGCCGCTGTCGCGGTCAACCGCGACGCGAATATCAACTTCGCCCGAGTAGATCTTTTTAGTGGCCTGAGCCAAAGCCAATTCAACAGCACCGAAAACAACGTCGCGCTCGACGTTTTTCTCGCGCGAGATGGCATCCACCAACATCAACATTTCGCGGTTCATTTCACAGGCCTTTCAATCTCAGGGTTAGACGACTCAACAGTTTTTTCAATATCGGGTTGCGGCTGTATGGCTTTGGGTTTACGCCCCTTAAAGTCCACCACAGGGGCTAGCCGCGCTGTGGCAATTTCATCGAGCGTAAAACCCAGCGCCTGCAGCGGCGCGGGTATTTTTTTCTTGCTGACCTTTTGGCCAGGCTTGATATCAGGCGCATCGCTCCAGACGATTTGCCAGCCAGCGACCTGTGCTTTCTCAAGCGTGCCGCGAAACTTCTTTTGGTTGGCCGAAACGCTTGAGCCCGCTGCCGCCAAACCTACCGGCGATTTCAGGGTCAGGTCAATCAATTCACCCACAAAACGCTCAAAATCTTGTTCTGTCTTCAGTGGCCGGTCAATACCCGGCGAGCTGACCTCTAGGCGGGAATAGCTGACACCGTCAACCTCCAGAACAAACACCAGCTGGCGCGTCACTTTTTCGCAATCTTCAGCGTTGATAAACAACTCAGTTCCCGCAACATATGGGAAATCAATCGTCACCCGTAGCAAGCCGCCTTTGGTGCGCTCCACATCCACCAGGTCGTAACCGAGCCCGGTGACGGTTTGGGCTATCGAATCGTGGGTGCTGGCTGCCATCTAATGCTAAAAAACCAAAAAAAGTACCGATAAACCGGTGAATGCAAAAACAAACGCCCAAAAAAAATGGGCGGTGTGAACCCGCCCATTTGGTCGTGAATGTTGGATTATAGCGTTTAAATCAGCGCTTGCTTGCCATTTCTGAGATTCGCAAACGCAGTGTCAAGATTTTGCGAGAATGCAATATGCTCTACACATCACGATGACCCTCTACACCACACGCAGCGGCCTTGTGCTGCAAGGCTTTACACCACCGCTCGACCTGTCAGATTTCAAGCTGATAGCTTTTGACATGGACTCCACGCTGATCAATATCGAATGCATTGATGAGATTGCAGATGCCGTAGGCTTGAAAGCTGAAGTGGCGGCGATTACCGAGGCCACCATGCGCGGTGAGATTGCCGACTTTAAAACCAGTCTGCGCCGCCGGGTGGCGCTGCTCAAGGGTGCCAGCGTTCAAGACATGGAGCGGGTCTACCAAGAGCGCTTGCAGCTCAACCCTGGGGCGGCTGAATTGGTGGCCGCTTGCAAGGCGGCAGGCATGAAAGTACTGTTGGTGTCGGGCGGGTTTAGCTTTTTTGCCAACCGCGTGGCCGAACGGCTGGGGATTGACTACGCCAAGTCCAACGAGCTTGAAATTGACAGCGGTGTGCTCACGGGCGGCCTGGTCAACCAAAGCTGGGGCGACATTTGCGATGGCGAGGAAAAACGCAAAACCCTGCTTGAAACTTGCGTACAACTGGGCATTGCACCGAGCCAGTCGATTGCCATGGGCGATGGCGCAAATGACTTGCCGATGATGGGCGCAGCGGGTTTGTCAGTGGCCTACCATGCCAAGCCCAAGGTGCGCGAGCAGGCCATGGTGGCCATCAATACAGGTGGGTTAGATCGGTTGTTAGAAGTCTTCAATTGATGTCAGATCCGCTCGACCACCGACCGACCGCTGACAACTAAAAACTGGGCCAGTGTGTCAATGCTGGCGTCTTGCCGCGTCACGTCGCTGACCACCCGAAGCGTGGTTTTTAGCTGGGTTGGGGAGATCTCCACCACCCCATAACCTTTACGTTCTGCGTCAGCAAAAACGAAGTGGGGGTTTTCTGCCATCGTTTCGGCCAATTTGCCATTGCCGCCCGAGCGTGAGGTGATGCTGGTGCCACAAAACTCGACCCCAAGCGCTGCGCTTGATGCCTGCGAATAGTCGGCTTTGAGCTGGCCGACCCAGTTTTCATGTACGTCGCCGCCCAACACCACCAGATTAGAGACGCTGTTTTTGCGCGCTGCGTCGGTCAACCGCGTTCGTGCAGCGCTGTAGCCGTCCCAGCCGTCGTTCCACAGGCTTTGCTCTGGCCCTACTTTCCAGTCACGCTGGCCTATCAATGACTGCTGGCCAACGATGTTCCAGCTCACCGATTTTCCCTCTAGGCTGCCCCAAGCGGCATCCAGCCAACGCTCTTGGTCCGCACCCAGCATGCTCCGTGCTGGGTCATTCCATGCCGGGCAATTGGCCGGGTTAACCATGCTGGAGCCGCGCTTGCCGTCCCGGGTGCAAACCTGCGGGCTTTTGTACTGGCGTGCGTCCAGCATGGTGAGGGACGCTAATTTCCCATACTGCCCACGGCTGTAGATACGCATTTCCGCACCACTGGCCATGCCTTGCGTTGCGCGCGTCAGCACCGAGGCACGCACCGGCATGTGTTCGTAAAACGCCTGATAGGCCGCTGAACGCCGCGCTGCAAAGTCGGGCACCTCTGGACCGTTTTCGCCTAGCGTCAAACCGGCGTAGTCGTTTTGCACTTCATGGTCGTCCCACGTCACCAGCCACGGGCAGGCGGCGTGCATGGCCTGCAAGTCTGTATCCTGTTTGTATGCTGCATAGCGTTGGCGGTAGTCATCTAGCGTGATGGCCCAGCTACCCGGCAGCGTACGCACGCCTCTGCTAGAGCGTGGGTACTCATAAATATAGTCACCTAAAAACATCACCAGATCCAAATTCTCCTGAGCCATATGGCGGTAGGCTGAAAAGTAGCCGTGCTCCCAGTGCTGGCACGATGCATATGCCAAACGCAATTTAGCCACTGCTGCCCCGGGCGCTGGAAAGGTACGGGTACGTCCCACAGCGCTGACCGCATCGCCCACCAGGAAACGGTAAAAATACCAGCGGTCAGGCGCCAGGCCTTGCACTTCAGCATGGATTGAGTAGGCCAGACCAGCAACAGCCAGCGCCTGCCCAGATTGCGCCACACGGCTGAACTTGTCGTCATGCGCGACTTCCCAACGCACGCTAACGCCTGGGCTGCCAGGGGTTAGCACAAAAGGCGGCATGAGCCGTGTCCACAAGACGACGGAATCATGTGTTGGCGATCCACTCGCCAAGCCCAGACTAAACGGCGTGCTGCCCACCCTGGTTTGCGCCCAAGCTCTGCAAGGCAACATCAGGCTTGCGGCATTGAGCGCTACAAGCTGAAGGTATTGACGGCGCTGTAGTGCTTGCTGACTCACGGGAAGGCTTTAAATTTTTTAAGCTATCAATGATTGCAATATACCCGCTTCAAAATGCTGCGCGATGTAGTCGGCCAGCCCATCGAACACGGTGTCTAGCGTTGGTACTGTCACACCAAAAAGCGCTTGCAGCACGCTCGGATCTTCAAACAAACCGTGCATGTAAACGCCCAACACATTGCCCTTAGAGTTTTGCCAAGCCAAGTCATGCGGCATGACGGGATGGGTACCGTCTGCAGAGTCGGCGCGCAGCGATGTTTGTCCATGGTGAATTTCGTAACCTGCAACATGTACTTGCGACAAAACGGCCCATGCCCCTGCAACTGATTGAAACTGCGTTTGTCGGTGCTTTACAGTTTTTAATTCTTCAAACACCGTCACCACACCCAGCAGCCCCAAGCCTGCGGCATTGCCGTCAATACCATGCGGATCCATCAATACTTCACCGAGCATTTGCAGGCCGCCGCAAATGCCCAGTACTATTCCGCCGCGGGCAGCATGCAGGGCAACCGACTGATCGAGTCCCTGCGCACGTAGCCAGGCCAAGTCACTGCTGGTGGCTTTTGAGCCCGGCAAAATGATCCAATCGGTGCTGGTCAAGCCGACCAATTCTGACGGGCTGCGAACCCACACCAGACGAACACCCGGCACGTTTTTAAGCGGTTGAAATTCGTCCAGGTTGCTGATGCGCGGGTAGGCAACGACAGCGATGGTTTTGCTGACTTGTCCGCTAGATCTGGCGCTGGCGTCAAACACACCATCTTCTTCCGGAAGACCATGCTGCCACCACATCGGTAGCGTCGCGACTGTTGGCACACTGGTCAGGTCTTGCAGCATCTGTGGACCGGGTGCAAGCAGTTTGGCATCGCCCCTGAACTTGTTTAAAACAAAACCCTTGATACATTTTTGCTCATCTGCATCCAGCATCGCCCAGGTTCCGTAGAGGTGCGCAAACGCCCCACCCCGATCAATATCCGTCACCAGCAGGCAAGCCGCCTTGGCGTGCAGCGCAACGCGCATGTTGACGATGTCGCTGTGCTTTAAATTGATTTCGGCGGGCGAGCCTGCGCCCTCTATTACCACCACATCGTTCTCGGCCATCAACCCATCCAGCGCACAAGCCACTACGGGCCACACCGATGCGCTGCGCCCACGCCATTCCATTTTTGACAACTCAGCGTTGACCTGGCCCATCAAAATGACCTGGCTTTGGGTGTCTTTTTCAGGTTTGAGCAACAACGGATTCATGCGAACCTCAGGCGTGGCGTTTGCCGCCAGCGCTTGAAAGTACTGCGCACTGCCTATTTCGCCACCAGCAACTACTCTGGCGTTGTTGCTCATGTTTTGCGCCTTGTACGGGGCGACTTTCAAACCCTGACGCGCGTAATAGCGGCATAGCGCCGTCGTCAACCAGCTCTTGCCAGCGCCACTGGTAGTACCTAAAACCATCACGGCTTTTGCAGCCATGTCAGACGGCTTGCAACGCCAGTACGCGCGTCGCAGACTTTTCGGTTGATGTCACGGAGATAAGCTTTGAGACTGTTGGTTTAGAAATAATGCGTAGCCGGTTACCGGTACGATGCAGTGCAGATGTGACTTGCTGGCTCGCAGCAATATTTATTTTTAAGGGTAAGTCATGCAAGGTCATCAAAATTTCTTCCGCCTATCACTACCAGTACTCCGCCAGAGTTACCGTTCAGACTTTAACCACTAAGCAAGCGCAGGGC
>JBBAPP010000062.1:0-2425 GCA_040400775.1 Polaromonas sp.
TGCCGGTTTTTTTGAATCAGATGCATGATGGCCATCGAATCTATTGGCGGATCTTTTTTGAAGGTGATATTGATCACGCCAGGCGATGCATCAACCTTGACCACGCCGTAGGGCTTGGCAATTACCCGCAAACGGTGCACATCGATCAGCGTTTGGCCTTGCGGCGGGAGCTTGCCGAATCGGTCGACGATTTCTTCCAGCAGGGCATCGATTTGATCGGTATTTTTGGCGGTGGCCAGCTTTTTGTAAAAACTAAGGCGCAAATGCACGTCACCGCAGTAGTCGTCGGGAAGCAGGGCGGGGGCGTGCAGGTTGATGTCTGTCGTCACGTTCAGTGGGGCCAGCAAGTCGGGCTCAATCCCGGCCTTCAGGCAGCGCACGGCTTCGGAAAGCATTTCGTTGTAGAGCTGAAAGCCAATTTCCATCATGTTGCCGGACTGGTTTTCACCCAGCACCTCGCCGGTGCCGCGTATCTCCAGGTCATGCATGGCCAAATAAAAGCCCGAGCCGAGCTCTTCCATTTGCTGAATCGCTTCAAGACGTTGCCCGGCTTGCTTGGTCAGGCCTTCAATGTCGGGCACCATCAAGTAGGCATAGGCCTGGTGGTGGCTGCGGCCCACGCGGCCACGCAACTGGTGCAGCTGCGCCAAGCCAAACTTGTCAGCCCGCGCCATGACGATGGTGTTGGCGGTGGGCACGTCAATACCGGTTTCAATGATGGTGGAACACAGCAGCAGGTTGTAGCGCTGGGCCACGAAGTCTTTCATCACGCGCTCCAGCTCGCGTTCAGGCATCTGCCCGTGGGCAACGGCAATGCGCGCTTCCGGCAACAGCGCTTCGAGCTTTTCACGGCGGTTTTGAATCGTCTCGACCTCGTTGTGCAAAAAGTAAACCTGGCCACCGCGTTTGAGTTCACGCAGCACGGCTTCACGAATCACGCCGTTGCTTTCGCTGCGGACAAAGGTTTTGATGGCCAGCCGGCGCTGCGGCGCTGTGGCTATCACGCTTAAATCGCGCAGGCCTTCAAGCGCCATGCCCAGCGTGCGCGGGATGGGTGTGGCGGTCAGCGTCAGTACATCGACTTCAGCGCGCATGGCTTTCATGGCTTCTTTGTGGCGCACGCCAAAGCGGTGTTCTTCGTCGATGATGAGCAAACCCAGGCGCTGAAAGTTGATGTCTTTGCTGAGCAGCTTGTGGGTACCCACGACGATGTCAATCGTGCCGTCAGCGATGCCTTTAATCGCTGCGGTGATCTCTTTGGCCGACCTGAAGCGGCTCATCTCCGCAACTTTCACCGGCCACTTGGCGAAGCGGTCGGACAGCGTCTGAAAGTGTTGTTCGGCCAGCAGCGTGGTGGGCGCCAGCAGGGCGACCTGCTTGCCACCGGTAATCGCAATAAAAGCCGCCCGCAAAGCGACTTCAGTTTTGCCAAAACCGACATCGCCGCAGACCAGCCGGTCCATCGGGCGCGGGCTGATCATGTCCTGAATCACCGCGTGAATAGCGGCGCTTTGGTCAGCGGTTTCGTCAAAACCAAAGTCGTTGGCGAAGCTTTCGTAGTCGTTGGGGGAATAGCGGAAGGCGTGGCCTTCACGGGCGGCACGGCGGGCGTAAATATTGAGCAGCTCAGCAGCTGAGTCACGCACTTGTTCGGCGGCTTTGCGCTTGGCTTTGTCCCACGCCGCGCCGCCCAAACGGTGTAGCGGGGCTTCATCGGCACTGACGCCGGTATAACGGCTGATTTGCTGGAGCTGGCTGACCGGCACGTACAGCGTCGCATCATCGGCATACTGCAAATGCAAAAACTCAGATGGTCCTTGCCCCAGATCCATATTGATCAGCCCCTTGTAGCGGCCAATGCCGTGGGCGCTGTGGACCACCGGGTCGCCGACGTTGAGTTCTGACAGGTCCTTGATCAGGGCTTCTACATCGCTGACTTTCTCCTGCTTTTTGTTGCGCCGGCGCAGTGCCATGCCAGCGGCGAAGAGTTCGGTTTCGGTGATGAAGTCGATGCCTTCTTCAAGCCAGCTAAAACCTACATGCAATGACGACGTGGCGATGCCGAGTTTTTCCGGGCTGGTCTGGAAGTCTTCAAGCGATTCGAAGGCCGGCACTTTAAGCCCGCTGGCCCGCAGAAAATCCAGCAAGCTTTCTCGGCGGCCATCGCTTTCGGCCAAGATCAGCACGCGCTGGGGCGTGTTTTTAATATGGCTTTTAAGTTTGGTCAGTGGGTCTTCTGCGCCGCGCACCACGGATAGCGGTTCAAGCGCCTGGAATTCTGCGTAGGCTGTGCCCCCACCCCAGCCCTCCCCCAAAAGGGGAGGGAGTAATGCGGAGCGGTCAGCTGAAGT
Organism: Polaromonas sp.; assembly: GCA_040400775.1. Classification (GTDB taxonomy): domain Bacteria; phylum Pseudomonadota; class Gammaproteobacteria; order Burkholderiales; family Burkholderiaceae_C; genus Polaromonas. Next base: position 2,352 of record JBBAPP010000062.1, read on the forward strand.
TCCCGCCCTTTCCGGGGGGAGCTGGCTCGAAGTTCCCTCCCCGTCTGGGGCAGGCAGGCTCGAAGTTCCCTCCC
>JBBAPP010000062.1:2525-4349 GCA_040400775.1 Polaromonas sp.
CCCCCGCTTTTGGACTTAAAAGCCAACTGCGCATACGCATTGGCCCGCGCATAAAACTGCTCGGCGCTTAAAAACAGCGCCTCGGGTGGCAAGGCTGGCCGGTCGGGTGCGTCTTTGACCAGCCGGTAGCGATCCTTGGTGTCCTGCCAAAAGCGTTGAAAGGCAGGCTCCAGATCACCGTGCAAGACAACGGTCGCATTGCTACCCACATAATCGAAAACAGTCGCCGTTTCTTCAAAAAATAGCGGTAAATAATATTCAATACCGGCGGTCGCCACGCCGTTGCCAATGTCTTTGTAAATCCGGCTTTTGGTCGGGTCACCGTCCAGCAGCTCGCGCCAGCGGTTTCTAAACCTGGCCCGTGCATCGTCGTCCATCGGGAACTCGCGGCCAGGCAGCAGGCGAACCTCGGGCACGGGGTACAAGCTGCGCTGGCTGTCAGGGTCAAAGGTGCGGATACTGTCTATCTCATCGTCAAACAAATCAACCCGGTAGGGCACCAGCGAGCCCATCGGGAACAGGTCAATCAGTCCGCCGCGTACCGCGTATTCACCCGGGCTGACGACTTGCGTCACATGGCTGTAGCCTGCCAGCGTGAGTTGCGCTTTGAGTTTGGCCTCATCCAGCTTTTGTTTGACTTTGAACTCAAACGTGTAGCCGGCTAAAAAGCTGGGCGGCGCCAAGCGGTAGAGCGCGGTGGTAGCCGGCATGATGACAACATCAGCCCCCGAGTCCTTGCTGCGCTGCTGAATGCGCCACAGCGTGGCCAAGCGCTCGCTGATCAGGTCTTGGTGCGGCGAAAAGGTGTCGTACGGTAGCGTCTCCCAGTCAGGGAACAAGGCGCAACGCAGGTCGGGCGCAAAAAACGCCAGCTCTTGCATCAGGCGCTGGGCGGTGGCTGCATCAGAGGTGACGATGGCGGTGAGTTTGCCGAGTGCTTTTTCACGCGTACCCAGCTGGCCTAATAAAAGCGCATCAGCCGAGCCGACGGGCTGGGGCAGGGTGTAGCGTTTGCCGGGGTTGAGCTTGGGTAAATCCATAAATCTGTTGTTCTTCAAAGCGGCAGAAAATGCAAAGCACCCCAAACTAAAAAGAGTGGGGTGCATGATGCGTAGGCCTTGATTTTAGAATTTATGATGACAGTATGACGACTGATGCTTTGAAGCCCCGTTTTTTTGCATTGATTCCGTGCGCAGGAGTGGGTAGCCGTGCAGGCACGCGCATCACGAACAAGAACCCCAAGCAATACCAGTTACTGGCGGGCAAAGCCATGGTTTGGCATACGCTGCAGGCTTTTCGGGCGCTACCTGAATTGGCGGCGATTTGGGTCGTGATCAGCCCCGACGATGACGGTTTTGAAAAAGCCTGCCCAGACTTTCAGCAAGCCAATACCCGTCTGCTGGCGCTGGGTGGTGCAACCCGGGCGCTGAGCGTTTGCAATGGTTTGAAAGCGCTGTTAGAGCAATCAGCCGAAGCCAACGACTGGGTTCTGGTGCATGATGCCGCCCGCTGCCTGATCACGCCCGCGCAAATAACGGCCTTGATGCAGGCTTGCAAAAACGACAGCGTGGGCGGCCTGCTGGCTTTGCCGTTGCCTGATACGCTTAAAAGCAGCTCCGCCGGGCGGGTGACGGCAACGGTGGACCGCAGCGACAAATACTTGGCCCAAACACCGCAAATGTTTCGCATCGGTGCGCTTTTGGCCGCGCTGCAAACCGCTGGCGATGCTGTGACCGATGAATCATTTGCCATGGAAGCGCAGGGCTTGCAGCCGCTGTTGGTTAAAGGCAGTGCGCAAAACTTTAAAGTTACTTACCCCGAAGA
>JBBAPP010000062.1:4449-8440 GCA_040400775.1 Polaromonas sp.
GATGCCCAATTCAAGGCTGCAGATTCCATCACCCTGCTGGTTGAAAGCGCCAGGCTTGTCACCGAGCGTGGCTACAAGATTGGCAATATCGACAGCACCGTCATTGCCCAAGCGCCCAAACTGGCCAGCCACATTCCAGCCATGCGGCAGCGGATTGCGGATGCGCTGGGCTTGGATCTGAATTGCGTGAACGTCAAAGCAAAAACCGCTGAAAAGCTCGGCCCGGTTGGCCAAGGCCTGAGCATCGAAGCCCGTGCGGTGGTATTGCTGTTTTAAGCCAGCAGATGGATAGCTAGATATTCAATAGCTCCATATTTATAGCTACCTATTTATAAATAAATATTCAATAGCTACATATTTGCAGCTAAAAATTTATTAGCTACTTATTTAATAGCTGATTTAGCCCGTATTTATTGGCTCCTAGTCTATTTTTGTATCTTATTTGACATCAGTACACCAGCCGCTCGGGGCGAATCTCTTGCAAGATAGTGGTGGAAATTTCTTCAATCGATTTGGTTGTGGTGGACAGCCAGCGTATGCCTTCGCGCCGCATCATGGCTTCAGCCTCGTGTATTTCGTTTCTGCAATTGGCCAGGCTGGCGTAGTTGGAGTTGGGTCTGCGCTCATTGCGAATTTGCGCCAGACGCTCGGGGGCAATCGTCAAACCGAAGATTTTTTTACGGTGCGGCAGCAAGGCTGGCGGTAGTTGGTGGCGCTCAAAATCTTCGGGAATCAGCGGGTAGTTAGATGCTTTCAGCGCGTATTGCATGGCCAGGTAAAGAGAGGTTGGCGTTTTGCCGCTGCGGCTAACGCCGACCAAAATCACATCCGACGCGGCCAGGTCACGGTGGCTTTGGCCGTCATCATGCGCCAATGAGAAGTTAATCGCCTCAATCCGGTCATCGTAGGCTTTACTTTTAGACGCGTCTGAAAATCGGCCTACCCGGTGGTTTGATTTGAGGCCCAGTTCGCCCTCCAGCGGGGCTACAAACATGCCAAACATGTCCAGCAGCATGCCGTTGCAATGGGTTTTGATGACGGCCAGTATCTCCATGTTCACCAGCGTGGTGAAAACGATCGGGCGTTTGCCCTCGGTTTCTCCCGCGTGGTTGATTTGCCGCACCACCTGATGGGCTTTGTCAACGCTGTCGATAAAAGGCAAGCGGACGTGGCGTGGTGTCATTTCAAACTGGGCCAGAATCGCATTGCCAAAGGTCTCTGCCGTGATGCCCGTGCCGTCCGAGATAAAAAATACCGTGCGATTGGGCATGTTGGCTTACAGGTTGGCTTCTGGTTGATGGCGGGCGGCATGTGAACGCAGGCTGGCTGCGGCCTACAATTGCGTCATTATCTCGATTCTCAGCAACATGCCCGTCCTTCACCGATCAAAACAACAACACGGTTGGATAGCGCCCATGTTCGCCGCCCGGTTTTTAAACCTCCCGGAGTATTTTCATGTCCAACCTTTTTGCACAGGACGCATTTGTCGTACCCTTTGAAAACCTGAGAATGAGCGATGTCGAGGCGGTAGGCGGTAAAAATGCCAGCCTCGGCGAGATGATCTCGCAACTGCCCACCGGGCCGCAGGGCGTGCGCGTACCCACAGGCTTTGCCACCACGGCGCATGCCTTCCGGGTGTTTTTGGCGCACGCTGGGCTGGACAAAAAAATCAACGCTGTGCTCGATGCGCTCGACACCGACGATGTGCGTGCCCTGGCTGCAGCGGGCAGCCAAATACGCGCATTGGTTGAAGCGCAACCTTTCCCGGCAGGTTTTGAGCAAGCCGTGCGGGCCAGCTTTGCCACCTTGGGTGCTGGTAATGCCCAAGCGAGTTTCGCGGTTCGCTCCTCAGCAACCGCAGAAGACCTGCCAGACGCATCCTTCGCCGGTCAGCAAGAGACCTTCTTGAACGTAGTGGGCATTGACGACGTGCTGCACAAAATGAAGGAGGTGTTCGCCTCGCTGTATAACGACCGTGCCATCAGCTACCGCGTGCACCAGGGTTTTGCCCACGCCGATGTGGCTTTGTCAGCCGGCGTGCAGCGCATGGTGCGCAGCGACTTGGGTGCGGCAGGCGTGATGTTCACCATCGACACCGAAAGCGGTTTTGAAGACGTGGTGTTCATCACGTCCAGCTACGGCTTGGGTGAAACGGTAGTGCAGGGCGCTGTCAACCCGGACGAGTTTTACGTGCACAAGCCGATGCTCAAAGCCGGTAAGCGTGCGGTGATTCGCCGTAACCTCGGCTCAAAACTGCTGCAAATGGAATTCACCACGGCGCAAGAGAAAAATATCAGCGGCAAGCTGGTCAAAACCACCGACGTCCCCACTGAGCTGCGCAATCGCTATTCACTGACCGATGCTGACGCAGAGCAACTGGCCAAGTACGCCTTGATCATTGAAACCCATTACGGCCGCCCGATGGACATTGAATGGGGCAAAGATGGCACCGACGGTCTGCTTTACATTTTGCAGGCGCGGCCAGAAACGGTGAAAAGCCAGTCCAAAGGCAAAGCCGAGCTGCGCTACACATTAAAAGCCAACCAGGCGAAAGGCGCACTGCTCACGGAAGGCCGCGCGATTGGCCAAAAAATTGGCACCGGGCCTGTCCGGATCGTCCATGACATCAAGGACATGGACCAGGTACAAGCGGGTGATGTGCTGGTCACTGACATGACTGACCCGAATTGGGAGCCGGTGATGAAGCGCGCCAGCGCCATCGTCACCAACCGAGGTGGCCGCACCTGTCACGCCGCCATCATTGCGCGCGAACTGGGGATTCCGGCCGTCGTTGGCTGTGGTAACGCAACCGACATGCTCAAAGACGGCATGTTGGTCACCGTGAGTTGTGCTGAAGGCGATACCGGGAAGATTTATGACGGGCTGCTGGAAACCGAAGTGACCACAGTCCAGCGTGGCGAGATGCCGCCGATTGACATCAAAATCATGATGAACGTCGGGAACCCGCAACTGGCGTTTGATTTTTGTCAAATTCCCAACCAGGGCGTGGGCCTGGCCAGGCTTGAATTTATTATCAACAACAACATCGGCGTACACCCCAAGGCGATCTTGGACTACCCCAATATTGATGCAGACTTGAAGCAGGCGGTTGAAAGTGTGACCCGTGGCCATGCCTCACCGCGGGCTTTTTATGTCGACAAAGTAGCCGAAGGTATCGCCACGATTGCTGCCGCTTTCTGGCCCAAGTCGGTGATTGTTCGGCTCTCAGACTTCAAGTCGAATGAATACCGCAAGCTGATTGGCGGCTCGCGCTACGAACCGGAAGAAGAAAACCCAATGCTTGGATTTCGCGGAGCAGCGCGCTATCTCAGTCAGGACTTCCGCGAAGCCTTTGCGATGGAATGTGAAGCCCTCAAGCGCGTGCGCCATGACATGGGCTTGAGCAATGTCGAGGTGATGGTTCCGTTTGTGCGCACGCTGGGGCAAGCAGCCAAAGTCACTGAATTGTTGGCCCAACATGGCTTGAAGCGTGGGCAAGACGGCCTGCGCCTGATCATGATGTGTGAGGTGCCAAGCAATGCGCTGCTGGCGGATCAATTCCTGGAGTACTTTGATGGTTTCTCTATTGGCTCGAACGACTTGACGCAGCTGACTTTGGGCCTGGACCGCGATTCAGGCCTTGAAATTTTGGCGCAAGACTTTGACGAGCGCGACCCAGCCGTCAAGGCGCTGCTGGCCATGGCCATATCCGCTTGCAAACGCCAAGGCAAATACGTTGGTATTTGCGGCCAAGGGCCCAGCGACCACCCAGACCTGGCCCAGTGGCTCAAAGAGCAGGGGATTGGCTCGATTTCTTTGAACCCTGACAGCGTGATTGCCACCTGGAAGCAGCTGGCAAATTAGGTTTTTTTATTCGCCTCGACCAGCAGCCAAGGGAAACCCCGGCTGCCAGTGCCGGCCGCTGCCGCCACAATCATGCTTCATGCAGCGACCTGAAAAACACCACCTCTATGCTGCCCAGGTAAGCAAA
>JBBAPP010000062.1:8540-10526 GCA_040400775.1 Polaromonas sp.
AAACACCACCTCTATGCTGCCCAGGTAAGCAAAAACTGATATGGCTGGTTTTTTTGGCACCCGCGACGGCGTTCGCTTGACCGAGCAGCAGTTCAAGTCGCAGCTCAAACGCTTTTACAGTTGGTACACCTTAGGACTGCTGCTGTTTGTAGGTGCTTTGGCGATGGCTGAACGCATGGGTTTGCCGCGCTTGTGGATAGGTTCAATTTTCTTGCTGGCCACCATCGCCCTGTACGCAGGCATTGGCATCATGAGCCGCACCACGGAAGCCTCAGAATACTACGTGGCTGGCAGGCGCGTGCCGGCGTTTTACAACGGCATGGCAACCGGGGCGGACTGGATGTCAGCCGCATCCTTTATCGGCCTGGCCGGAACGCTCTACCTGACGGGCTACAACGGCCTGGCGTTTATCATGGGCTGGACTGGTGGCTACTGCCTGGTGGCGCTGGTGCTGGCACCGTATTTACGCAAGTTTGGCCAGTTCACGATTCCTGACTTTCTGGGTGATCGCTATGGCGGTAAATTGCCACGCCTGATCGGCGTGGTGGCTGCCATTTTGTGTTCATTCACTTATTTGGTAGCTCAAATTTATGGCGTCGGCCTTATCACGTCTTACCTGACCGGTATGGCGTTTGAGCTGGGGATTTTTTTGGGCTTGGGCGGTATTTTGGTATGTTCGTTTTTGGGCGGTATGCGTGCCGTGACCTGGACGCAAGTGGCCCAGTACATCATTTTGGTGCTGGCTTATTTGGTGCCTGTGGTGTGGCTGTCGGCCAAGCAAACAGGCGTGCCAGTGCCGCAGGTGGTGTACGGCTACCAGTTAGAAAAAGTCACCGCGAAAGAAAAAGAACTGATACTTGACGCCAAAGAGCAGCAGGTGCGCGGGATCTACCAGCAGCGCTCTGATGCGCTGGTTGAAAAGCTCAAACACCCGGCCGAGTCGCTGGCTGTAGACAAGCGCATGGCCAACCAGAGGATGGACGAGCTCAAGACAGGCAATGGCTCGGTGCTTGAAATTTCTCAAGCCGCCAAGGTGTTGGTGGCTTTGCCCAAAGACGAGGCCGCTGCCCGGGCAGCTTACCTGGCTGCCAAATCCGTTGCTGACGCCAAAGCCCAGCCCTTGAGCGGTATGCCGCCGCATGCCCAGCAATTTGCGGGCAACCCAGATGGCACGCCCAAAGAGCAATTACTGTATGACACCTCGCGGCGTAACTTTTTGGCGCTGGTCTTTTGCCTGATGGTTGGCACAGCCGCGTTACCGCATATCTTGAGCCGCTATTACACCGTACCCAGCGTGCGGCAGGCGCGCCAATCTGTGACTTGGTCGCTGCTTTTTATTGTTCTGGTTTACTTTACTGCGCCGGCGTTGGCGGTGTTGGTCAAGTATGAAATATTTACCCACCTGGTGGGGTTGCCGTTTGACCAACTGCCCGCCTGGGTCAATGCCTGGAACAAAGTAGACCCATCGCTGTTGTCAGTCACTGATGTCAATAAAGACAACATCTTGCAGTTGGGTGAGCTAACGATTGGTGGCGATGTGGTGGTGTTGCTGACGCCTGAGCTGGCCGGCTTGCCCTACGTTATTTCAGGTTTGGTAGCTGCTGGCGGGCTGGCTGCGGCGCTGTCAACCGCTGATGGTTTGCTGCTGACGATTGCCAACTCGCTGGGTCATGACTTATATTTTAAAATGATAGACCCGAAAGCCAGCACTATCAGCCGGGTCACCATGTCCAAAATCTTGCTGCTGGTGGTGGCCTTGCTGGCAGCCTATGTGGCGGCGCAAAAACCTGCAGATATTTTGTTTTTGGTGTCGGCGGCGTTTTCTTTTGCAGCGGCGTCGTTTTTCCCCGCTTTGAGTTTAGGTATTTTCTGGAAGCGCGCCACCGGCTTGGCCGCGTCGCTGGGCATGATGTCTGGTCTTTGCGTGACCTCTTACTACATGCTCGTCAACCAGCCATGGCTGCGCAGCGTCTTTGGCATCACCTC
>JBBAPP010000062.1:10626-12625 GCA_040400775.1 Polaromonas sp.
CAAGCGCCTGCCACGGAATCGGCTTTGCCGGGTCGTAGGCGCTGCGGACTCCTCTGGGGGGGCAGAGAGTAGCCCGAGATCAGCAAGCTGCGGGGCAGCATTTCAAGGCGGTATATACTATTGGGCTTACCTTGCTGCACCCGTCTTGACGCCGGGGCGGCTTTTATCAACCCAAAAGGAGTTTTATGCGTCACTACGAGATCGTCTTGCTGATCCACCCGGATCAAAGCGAGCAAGTCCCAGCCATGCTGGAACGTTACAAGGGCATGATTGTTGCCGGCGGTGGTATTGTTCACCGCGTTGAGGATTGGGGCCGTCGCCAGCTCATTTATCTGATTCAAAAACTCGGTAAAGCCCACTATTTGTGCATCAACATTGAAGCCTCTCAGGCCGTGATGGAAGAAATTGAACACGCGTTCAAGTTCAACGATGCCGTGCTGCGCCACCTGACGGTGGTCAAAAAGAAAGCCGAAACCGGCCCTTCTTTGATGATGCGTAATGTCGAGCGTGAAGAAGCCCGTAAAACGCAACAAGCTGAATACGCAGGTAACGACCGCTAATTACCATCGATCATTGAACCGGTCCAACACTGTCAACAATTTTTTTACTCTCACGGCGCGCATCGCTGAGGCAAGTCCTCTACGCTACACGCCGGCCGGTATCCCAGCTCTCAACCTCGTCCTTGAACACCAGTCCGAGGTACTAGAAGCAGGGCTGACAAGGCAAGTTAAATTGACAGTCAGAGCAGTCGCTTTCGGAGCGCTGGCTGAAGTTTCAGCCAAGTCCGAATTAGGCAAGCTTGAATTGTTTACCGGTTTTTTGACCAACGCACGTACCAGTAAAAGTATCGTCTTTCACATTCAAGACATCCACCCCATTCGTCATAACGAATCACCTATTTCTTAAGGAGTCCAGCATGCCCGGACCAAAACGCTTCAACAAAGACAAGCGCCCCAAGCGCAACACACAATCCCTGCTGTTCAAGCGCAAGCGCTTTTGCCGCTTTACCGCTGCTGGCGTCGAAGAAATCGACTACAAAGACATCGACACCCTGCGTGACTTTGTTTCTGAAAACGGCAAGATCATCCCCGCACGCCTGACCGGCACACGCGCGATTTTTCAGCGCCAGATCAACACGGCTGTCAAACGCGCTCGCTTTTTGGCGATGTTGCCATACAGCGACCAGCACAAAAGCCTGTAAGGAGCACGACCATGCAAATCATTTTGTTAGACAAAGTCGTTAACCTCGGCACGCTCGGTGAAGTCGTTAAAGTCAAAGACGGCTACGCACGCAATTTTTTGATTCCTTCAGGCCGCGCCCGCCGCGCAACTGTTGCCAATAAGGCCGAATTCGAAGCCAAGCGCATCGAACTCGAAAAAGCCGCCGCTGCCAAGCTGGCTGAATCACAAGCCCAGGGCGCCAAGCTCGGCGGCACGACCATCAAACTGACGCAAAAAGCCGGTGTCGATGGCCGTTTGTTCGGCTCGGTAACCAACCACGACATCTCTGCTGAGCTGACCAAGCAAGGCTTTGCGGTGGTCAAGTCACAAATTCGCCTGCCTGTTGGCCCGCTGAAAACCACCGGTGACCATGCCGTCAGTGTGGCGCTGCACACCGATGTGCTGGTCGCCATCACCGTGACGGTCTACGGCGAAACAGCGTAAGCGTTTAGCGCCTTCCAAAAAGCCGCTCATTTGGGCGGCTTTTTTTATGGCTTCTGAGGCGGGCTTGGCTGAAACCTTATCCCTGACTCTGCACCGCATTTCCCCGCAATTTCCCCGGCTTATCCACACACTTACGCACAATCCTTTGTACGTTACCGACGTAATATCTAGCCTGCTCAAAGGAAAATCATGTCCGCCGTACTTTCAGTCTTCGACCAACCCGGTAGTTCTGGTTATGGCTCCGACCGCCAAATAGCCCAACTGCGCATTCCCCCGCACTCGATTGAGGGCGAGTCCAGCGTACTGGGTGGCCTGCTGCTCGACAACGCCGCTT
>JBBAPP010000063.1:0-9475 GCA_040400775.1 Polaromonas sp.
TGGTCACCACCGTCAGCAGTTTGCGGGGGCGCGACTGCGCCAGCGTGAAGGCGTACCGCATGATGCGCGCAACACCAGCGCGGGTCATGATGGACAGGTCAGTGGCTACTTCAATCGGCTGGCCCTGGTGCGCGCGGCCACCCACACCGGCGTATTCGCCTTCAGAGTTTTCACGCACGATGACCCAGTCCAGGTCTTCGGGTTTGCAGCGTTTCAGCGGCCCGTCAATGCCAGGCAAAATACGCGTTGGCCGCACATTGGCATATTGGTCAAAGCCCTGGCAAATTTTTAACCGCAACCCCCAGAGCGTGATGTGGTCCGGGATGTGCGGGTCACCCGCCGAGCCAAACAAAATCGCGTCCATTCCGCGCAGTTCGTCCAGCCCGTTGTGCGGCATCATTTCACCGTGGGCACGGTACCAGTCGCCGCCCCAGCCAAAATTTTTAAAAGCAAATTGAAAGCTGCCATGGGCTGTGGCCAGTGCTTCAAGCACTTCCTGGCCAGCAGGTACCACCTCTTTGCCGATGCCGTCACCGGGAATGCAGGCTATTGTGTAGGTCTTCATGGAGGCTTTGGTGAATTGCGGGTGAGTTTGGGTGAGGTGTGAGGTGTGAGGCGCTTATGAGGCGCTTTAAAACCCAGAGCGTAAAGGTTATCAAACACCAGCACCAGATACCCATAGGGTGTTCCCGCAGCAGCTTCAGGTATTCGGGGGGACGAAGGTATTTTTTGGCTTTGAAAACGCATTTTCAAGCTTATCTGCTGCTTGCAGCGGCTAGCCTTGCGGGCGTCGCCTAGGCTATCTGGTCAGGCTGGGGCATTGCGCTCAATCCTCTTGCCAGTTACTTTGTGCATCTGGACGAACGCCTGCCTGCTGACGGCTCGTGCGATGTATGTCAACGCGGCTTCAGGCTTGTCAAGGCTGAACCTTAGCAAGGCTACAGCCACGACTTGGCAGTCGTGACTTGGGAACTTTGGCTGTAGCTAATCGGTCTTGGCCCCTGCCTCAAACCACTGCTTGATCTGGGCGCGTTCGCCGTCGGTGATGCCCGTGGAGTTGCTCATTGGCATTGCCTTGAGCACCACCACCTGCTGATAAACCGACTGGGCGTGTTGCTTCATGAGCGCAGGCGAATCCAGCCGGACGTTTTTCATCTGCAATTGCGCACCGTGGCACTGGTAGCAGCGGTTTTCGATGATTTTGGACACTTTTTGATAGCCATTTTGGCCTTTAGCTCCCTGAATACTAGCGCTAGAAGCTCCTGAATCTATAGCGTTTAAATTGGATACAACAGGCCTGGGCTTCATCCACACAATCGCCCCAACGATGACGGCGATGCCCACCAGTGCGTAGCCCATCGGGTGGCGGTTACGGCCCAGCTTGTAGCCATGACGGAGTACAAAGAACTGGCGAATCGCCGCACCGGCAAACATCATCAGAATCAGCACCAGCCAGTTTTGCGGATGGCTCCAGGTAAAGCTGTAATGGTTGCTGAGCATGGCAAACAGCACCGGCAGCGTGAAGTAGGTGTTGTGCACGCTGCGTTGCTTGCCACGCACGCCGTGGATCGGGTCAACCGGCCTGCCAGCCTTGATGTCAGCCACCACGGTACGCTGGCCGGGGATGATCCAGAAGAACACATTCGCGCTCATGGCGGTGGCCAGCATGGCGCCGACCAATAAAAAAGCCGCACGCCCAGCAAACCAGTGGCAAGCCAACCAAGACGCAGCGCAAACCAAAACAGCGACGCCAATACCAACGGTCAGATCACCATGTTTACCTTTTCCAAAGACTCGGCAAATCGCGTCGTACAGCATCCAAAAAAGCACAAAAAACGACAGCGCCACGCCAATAGCTGCACCTGGTGTCCAGTCCATGAGCGACTTGTCGATCAGGTAGGCACTGGCGTTCCAGAGGTACGAAACGGTCAGCAGCGCAAATCCGGTGACCCAGGTGCTGTAGCTTTCCCAATAAAACCAGTGCAAATTGGCGGGTAACGCGGGCGGCTGGGTCGCAAACTTGACAGGGTGGTAAAAGCCTCCGCCATGCACCGCCCACAGCTCGCCACTCACGCCCTGCTGTTTCAAGTTTTCATCGACGGGCGGTGTCAAACTGGAGTCTAAAAAGACAAAGTAAAACGAGGAGCCGATCCAGGCGATGGCAGTGATAACGTGCGCCCACCGCAGCAGCAGGTTGGCCCAGTCGAGGAGATAGCTTTCCATAAAGGCACCCTATTCAGCACAACGCTTGATCGCTGCACAGACCTGTTCACCACTGCGGGCGCTCTGAACAGTAACAAGGCCACGAACAAAAGAAACATCTGTTTCCCGGCTCCGCTGCGACCTGAGGTTTGATTTTAACGATGAATCATTGCTCGTTATCCGTTATCCAAACTTTGCAATAACTGTGCCGCCACCGCAATGGCAATCACGTCAGGCTCCTTACCCGCAATGCCCGGCACACCAATAGGGCTTGTAACGTGCGCCAGTTCTTCTGGCGTAAAGCCGCGTGCCTTTAGCCGATGGCGAAAAGTCGCCCATTTGGTTTGGCTACCTATCAAGCCGATGTAGGGCAAATCAGCCCGCTCGCGTTGGCGCAGCAAGCAGGCCGCCAGCACGTCCAGGTCTTCCGCATGGCTAAAGCTCATGATGAGGACACGCGACAGCGGGGCCATATTTTTGACGGCTGCTTGCGGAGGCTCTGAATGTTCGGTCGCCACTTGGCTGGCCAGGTCCTCAGGAAAAACGCCATCGCGGCTGTCTATCCACATCAAGGAAAAAGGCAAACGGCGCAGCACCCGCACCAGCGCATGCCCTACATGACCGCCGCCGAACAGCGCCACCGGCGTTAGGCGTGTTTGCAGCCGCTGCGACAATGCATTCGTGTCAGCAGCACTGACGGACTCAAAGCGCAAATGCATCACGCCACCGCAGCACTGGCCGAGCGACGGACCCAGTGCGAAGCGCTGGACAGATGGCGCAGGCACGTCGCCAGACTTTAAAAGTTCACGCGCGCTGGCGATGGCTTGGTATTCAAAGTGCCCACCGCCAACCGTGCCAACCAATGCGTCTTGAAAAACCGCCATCCAGGTACCAGCCTCGCGCGGGGCGGAGCCCTCAACAGCCTGCACTTGCACAAGGACGGCCGGCTGAAGTGCTAGCTTGGCTAATAGCTGCTGCAGCTGCGGACTGCGGTGAGAAACGATCGGCGACATCCGCTACAGGTTAACAAAAATAAAAATGGGCAAAATAGCTACTTAGCGCCAACCCATCCCGACCCAGGAAGAAACATGCGACAGCAAATTTTGACAGCGCAATTGGCCCGCACCAGGCCAGCTTCAGCACTTTTAGCAAGTATGGCAGCCGCTACAGCGTTGATCACAGCTTGTTCAACGCCCATGCCGCCTGACAAACCAATAGGGCCTGCGCCGACGCCGACGCCGGCAACGTCAATGCCTACCGTACCAACCATACCTACCGCGCCTACCGCACCGGCCGTGCCAAGCATGCCGAGCGCGGTGACGCCAGCACCTGATGCTCAGGGCTCAGCCAGCAGATCCGGCGCCACCACACCGCGAGCTTATCGCGTGGACGGCGCGTCGCACCTGTATGGCTTGAATGCAGAACGTATATACAAGGGTAAATTGCCGCCACTGCTGTACGCCATTGGGGTGTTAAATGTTGAAATTGACAGCGTCGGCCGCGTGACAAAACTTGACTGGATACGCAAGCCAATCCATGCGCCCGAAGTGGTGGCTGAGATTGAGCGTACCGTCCGCAACGCCGCGCCATTTCCAGCGCCAGCCCGCATGGGGAAAGTGGTCTACACAGACACCTGGCTGTGGCACGCCAGTGGTAAATTTCAGCTCGACACCCTGACCGAAGGCCAGAATTGACATATCAGTCAATCTTCAGATTTTGAGATTTAACGACGTTGCGCCATGCTCGGTAATCTGCCTCAATAAAATTACCCAGCAATGCGGGTGAGCCGGTTGCTGGATCCACCGCATCGGTTTTAAAACGTGCCAGTACATCTGGCATGGAGACAACTTTATTGATCGCAGCATTCAAGCTGTTGATGATGCCGACGGGTGTACCGGAAGGTGCCATCAATGCAAAATAATTGAGCACATCGATGCCTGCAAAGCCAGCCTCTGACATGCTGGGTACGTCCGGCAAGGCGCTGGAGCGTTTGGCGCTTGTCACAGCCAGTGGTTTGATACGGCCATCCTTGATGAACGGCAAAAGCGCAGGAATCGTACCGGTCACAAACTGGATCTGCCCGCCAATCATGTCCATCACTGCCGGTGCCACACCACGGTACGGGATGTGGGTGATGAAGGTACCGGTGCGGGCCTTTAAAAGCTCCAGCACCAAATGGTTCACGCCACCGTTGCCGGCTGAGCCGTAATTCAGCACGCCGGGCTTTTGTTTGGCTAATCTGACCAACCCCGCCATGTCGCTGACTGGCAAGCTGGTATTGGCCGCCCAGACCAGCGGGCCGCTGGCGATCATGCCGACCGGCGCAAACTGCTGCATGGGATCGTAGCCTGCAGTGGCAAGCGATGCCGCCACTGTCGTAAAAGGTGAAGCTGCTAACAGCAGCGTATAGCCGTCAGCGGCCGACTGCGCCACAAACTGCGCGCCAATCGCCCCCGATGCGCCAGTCCGGTTCTCCACCACAAAACTTGTGCCCAGCACCTCGCCCAGCTTTTGCGCCATCAACCGACCCATGGCATCAGTGCCTGCCCCTGCCGCAAACGGCACAATGATCTTGACAGTTTTACCTGCGGGGTAGGTGGGTGTTTGCGCGTGCAAGGCAGAAACGCCAGAGGCCAACAGCAGCAGGGAACTACGTCGTGTTAATGTCAACATCAGCTGCCCCGGTAAGTAGAGTAGCTCCACGGACTGACGAGCAGCGGCACATGGTAGTGGGCGCTGATGTCGGCAACGCCGAAATCAAGCGTGACCTGGTTTAAAAAATTTGGCTCAGGCAAGGCCACACCGCGCGCCTTGAAGTAAGCCGCCACCTCAAACACCAACCGATAGGTACCAACTTTTAGCGAGGCCGTGTCATACAACAAGCCGTCCGGATTGCGGCCGTCACTGTTGAGCGTGAACTGCTTGACCAGTGCAGTGCCACCTGCCAGCGTGGTGTAAAAAGAAGCCACCATACCGCTGGCAGGTGTGCCATGCATGGTGTCCAGTACGTGCGTGCTCAAGCCCATGGCAGGTTCTCCGGGATATTAAAAATAAGATGCAAAACAAACTAATTCCGTTTCCAAATCATTGGTGTCAAGGCGCGCAGCCGCAGGCAGTGCTGTAGCACGACAAGGCGAAGCAACAACGACACGGATGATTCAGAAATGGAATAAGCGGTAAAAAGTTTCAGTCTGGCTGATAATTTGCAAATGATAGCTGGCGAGTGCGTCAGCTGCATGACACTTTGTCATTTTCAGGATTTGCCCAGCAGCATGACGACTACCCACCACCCCGGCTACCCCCGCGACTTGTCAGGCTACGGCCGCAACCCACCGAATGCTCTGTGGCCGGGCAAGGCCCGCATTGCGGTGCAATTTGTCTTGAATTATGAAGAAGGCGGCGAAAACTCGGTGCTTCATGATGACGCTGGATCAGAGCAATTTTTGTCTGAAATGTTCAACCCACCCAGCTTTGCTGACCGCCACTTGAGCATGGAAAGTATTTATGAGTACGGCTCTCGCGTCGGTGTGTGGCGGATTTTGCGCGAGTTTGAAAAGCGCCAGCTACCCCTGACGGTGTTTGGGGTTGGCATGGCCTTGCAACGCGCGCCTGATGTCACGGCGGCATTGGTTGAACTCGGCCATGAGATCGCCTGCCACGGCTGGCGCTGGATCAACTACCAGCAAATCGACGAAGCTATCGAGCGCCAACACATGCAGCTTGGTTTGGTGGCGATTGAAAAACTCACCGGGCTCAGGCCGCTGGGCTGGTACACGGGTCGCGACAGCCCCAACACGCGCCGCTTGCTGGCCGATGAGGGCAGCACCAGCTACGACAGCGACTACTACGGCGACGACCTGCCTTTGTGGACCCAGGTGACGCGAACCGACGGCGTTTCGGTTGCGCGGCTGGTGGTGCCCTACACACTCGATGCGAACGACATGCGCTTTGCATCAGCGCAAGGTTTTGCGCAAAGCGATGACTTTTTTACCTACCTGCGCGACAGCTTTGATGCGCTCTACGCCGAAGGCGACCCGGCTGGACTTGACCGCCCAAAAATGATGAGCATTGGCATGCATTGCCGCCTGCTGGGCAGACCAGGGCGTATCGTCGCGTTACAGCGTTTTTTAGACCATATCGCCTCCCGCGACCATGTGTGGGTGTGTCGCCGCGACGCGATTGCGCAGCATTGGCAGCAAACCCACCCTTTTAAAGCAGCATCAACATGAACATCACGTTAAAACAAGTCAACCAGGCCAGTGCTGAAGAAGCCTTGGCTTTACTCGATGGTTTGTACGAGCATTCGCCGTGGATAGTCGAAAAAGCCTTGGCTGCACGACCCTTCAAGTCTTTGGCACACCTCAAGGTCGCCTTGACGAGCGTTGTGAACGCAACTTCAACAGCTGACCAAATCAAGCTGCTGTGCGCCCACCCTGAGCTGGCGGGCAAGGCCATGCAAGATGATGCGCTGACGGCAGAATCGACACACGAGCAAAACACCGCAGGCTTGACGAGCTGCACCCCGCAAGAGCTGCTCACCCTGGCGGAGTTGAACCAGCAATACAAGGCCAAGTTCGGCTTCCCGTTCATCCTGGCGGTACGCGGGACGCGCGGCAACGGACTGAGCAAAAAGCAGATCATTGACAGCTTCACCCGCAGGTTGCAAAACCAGCCAGCCTTTGAACTCAGAGAATGCCTGCGCAATGTCCATCGCGTGGTGGAACTACGCATCAACGACAAGTTTGGCAGCCGGCCCATGCTCGGTGACGAGCTGTGGGACTGGCATGAAGATCTGGCGCAGTACAGCGATACAGGCTTCAAAGAAAAAAATCAGCTCACCGTGACTTATTTGACGGATGCACACCGCAGCTGCAGCGCTTTTATCCAGCGCAAAATGCACGACAGCGGATTTGACAGCGTTGAAGTTGACGCAGTGGGCAATGTGGTGGGCGTGTACAAAGCAGCCACAGCCAACGCAAAAACCTTGCTCACAGGCAGCCACTACGACACCGTGCGCAACGCTGGCAAGTACGACGGTCGGCTGGGTATTTTTTCCCCCATTGCCTGCGTGCGTGAGCTGCAGCGGGCAGGCCAACGCTTGCCCTTCAACATTGAAGTGGTGGGTTTTGCCGAAGAAGAAGGCCAGCGCTATAAGGCCACTTTTTTAGGCTCGGGTGCGCTGGTGGGCGACTTCAAACCCGAGTGGCTGGATCAAAAAGATGCCAATGGCATCGCCATGCGCGAGGCCATGGCAGATGCCGGACTCCACACGGCTGACATTGCCGCCATCAAACGCGACCCGGCACAGTATTTGGGCTTTGTAGAAATTCATATTGAACAGGGCCCGGTGCTGAATGCGCTGGATATCCCGCTGGGTATCGTGACCTCCATCAATGGCAACGTACGCTATGTGTGCGAGATCGTCGGCATGGCCTGCCATGCCGGTACTACGCCCATGTCCAACCGCCAAGACGCTGCTGCGGGAGCCGCAGAACTGCTGCTGTATGTTGAAAAGCGCGCCGCCCAAGATGCGGATTCCGTCGGCACCGTGGGCATGCTGCAAGTGCCCGGCGGCTCCATCAATGTGGTGCCGGGGCGCTGCCTTTTTTCATTGGACATGCGGGCACCAAACGATGCGCAGCGTAATGCGGTTGAAGCCGACGTGCTGGCAGAGTTAGCTGCTATTTGCCAGCGACGTGGACTGGAATTTACGCTTGATTTAACCGAACGCGCGGCTGCCGCACCGAGTGCCCCCAACTGGCAGGCGCGCTGGGAGAAAGCGGTTGAATCACTCGGCCTGCCGCTTTACAAAATGCCAAGTGGTGCCGGCCATGACGCGATGAAGCTGCACAAAATCATGCCGCAGGCGATGTTGTTTGTGCGCGGCCAAAACTCAGGCATCAGCCACAACCCGCTGGAAAGCACCACCAGCGACGACATTCAATTGTCGATTGATGCATTTTCGCAGTTCATAGCCAAGCTCGCGCTGGAAACCCCATGACTTTTCCGCAAACCACATCCCAAAAATATCAAGCAATCGACGATTGGGTGGATGCCCACTTTGACGAGCAAGTGCAGTTTTTGCAAGCGCTGATTCGTGTCCCGACCGATACCCCGCCCGGCAACAACGCGCCGCATGCTGAACGAACCGCTGAATTGCTGCAAGCCATGGGTTTGCCTGCCGAAAAGCACCCCGTACCGGCTGCTGAAGTCCACGCGGCTGGGCTGCAATCGATCACCAATCTCGTGGTTCGACGCAAATACGGACATCAAGCTGGCGAAGGCAAAACCGTGCTGCTGAATGCCCACGGCGACGTGGTCCCGCCCGGTGAAGGCTGGACCAAAGACCCGTACGGCGGCGAGATAGACAACGGCAGCATTTATGGCCGAGCGTCAGCCGTCAGCAAATGTGATTTTTCAACCTACGCTTTTGCTGTAAGGGCGCTTGAGGCCGTCGCTAAACCCAGCAAAGGCAGTGTTGAGCTGCTGTTCACCTATGACGAAGAATTTGGTGGTGAGGTCGGCCCGGCCTGGCTGCTCAAGCACCACATCATCAAACCTGATGTGATGATTGCCGCAGGCTTTAGCTACCAGGTGATTACCGCGCACAACGGCTGCCTGCAAATGGAAGTCACCGTCAACGGCAAGATGGCACATGCCGCCATTCCTGATTCGGGTGTGGATGCGCTCCAAGCAGCCAATAAAATTTTGACCGCGTTGTATGCGCAAAACGCGCTGTACAAACAGCGCAGGTCCAAGGTTGAAGGCATTACCCACCCGTACCTGAACATCGGCATGATTGCAGGTGGTACCAACACCAATGTAGTGCCCGGGCGCGTGACCTTCAAGCTAGACCGCCGCATGATCCCGGAAGAAAACCCGGCGCAGGTTGAAGCGACACTGCGACAAATCATCTTTGAAACCGCTGCACAAAATCCAGGCGTGACGGTTGACATCAAGCGCATCTTGCTGGCCCGTGCCATGCAGCCGCTAGTCGGCAACCAGCCATTGGTTGAAAGCCTGCAAAAGCATGCTCAAGCCGTGTTTGGCGAGCCGATTCCCGCACTCGGCACGCCGCTTTACACCGACGTGCGTTTGTTTTGCGAGGCCGGCATACCAGGCGTGATTTACGGTGCTGGTCCGCGTACCGTGCTGGAGTCGCACGCCAAACGCGCCGATGAGCGCTTGGCGCTGGAGGATTTGCGCCGGGCCACCAAAGTGGTGGCAAGGGCGCTGAGCGACTTGTTGGCCTGAAATAGCTGCAACACAGCCA
>JBBAPP010000063.1:9575-12212 GCA_040400775.1 Polaromonas sp.
GTGGTGGCAAGGGCGCTGAGCGACTTGTTGGCCTGAAATAGCTGCAACACAGCCACAGCAAGCGGGTCAGCACGCGGGTATTCACGGAGAATTTTGTGCATTGACAGCACGTATTTGCACCAGTATGGGCTGAAAATAATGCACGCATTGGTGCCTATCAGCAACAGGCATCAATCTACGGGCATTGATTTTGCTTATGTCTTCCCTTATGCATTCCTTTATGCCTTTGGTCTGTGCCTGAACCCGATAGTTTTTGTTCATTCTGATTTTAATTTTTACCTTCCCCTTGGAGCTTTTCATGATCAAACGCGTTTTCATCAAAACCAGCGCCGCCTTGGTACTTACAGCTGCCCTCGGCTCCGTCCAAGCGCAAAACACAGCCATCAAGTTTCAGCTCGACTGGCGCTTTGAAGGCCCAGCCGCCCTGTTCTTGACGCCAGCCGCCAAGGGCTACTTTAAAGACAAAAAGCTGGATGTGGCGATTGACGCTGGTAATGGCTCCGGCGGTACGGTCACGCGTGTAGCATCCGGCGCATACGACATGGGCTTTGCCGACCTGGCAGCGCTGATGGAATTCCACGCCAACAACCCCGACGCACCCAACAAGCCAGTGGCCGTCATGATGGTTTACAACGACACGCCCGCATCCGTCATGGCACTCAAAAAATCCGGCATCAAAACGGTGGCAGACCTGAACGGCAAAAAACTGGGTGCACCTGTTTTTGACGCAGGTCGCCGCGCCTTCCCGATTTTTGCCAAAGCCAACAACATCACTGGCGTGCAATGGACCGCCATGGACCCGCCACTGCGTGAAACCATGCTGGTACGCGGCGACGTTGATGCCATCACCGGTTTTACCTTCACATCGCTGCTGAACCTGGAAGCGCGCGGCGTCAAAGCCGAAGACGTGGTGGTTTTGCCTTACCCAGACAACGGTGTCAAGCTGTACGGCAACGCCATCATCGCGTCGCCCAAGATAATCAAAGAAAACCCAGAGGCTGTCAAAGCCTTCTTATCGGCCTTTGCCAAAGGCATGAAAGACGTGCTGGGCAACCCGGCCGCTGCGATTGGCGACGTCAAGGCTCGCGACGGCATCGTCAATGTCGAGCTGGAAACACGCCGCCTGAAGCTGGCGATTGACACCGTGATCAACAGCCCGAATGCACGTGCTGAAGGCTTTGGCAAGGTCAACGGCCCACGCTTGTCGCTGATGGCCTCGCAAGTTTCGGACGCCTTCAACACCAAGACCCGCGTCAACCCTGAGGCCGTGTGGAACGCCTCGTTCTTGCCACCAGCGGCTGAGTTGAACGTCTTGTCAAAGAAATAATTGAACCGCTGACCAACTATTAATTGCTATTTATTCAGTAGCTGCTTGCGCCCTATTCTATTAGGCTGCAAGCCTTTTTATTAGGTAAAAATGCATCAAAGCGATAACGCAACACCCTTTGTTGATTTTTCTGATGTTTGGCTGGCTTACAACGACGAGTTGTTGGCAAAAAAGCAATATGCCGTAGAAGCAATTGACTTAAAAATCAAGCAAGGCGAGTTCATCGCCATCGTCGGGCCGTCGGGTTGCGGCAAATCCACTTTCATGAAGCTGGCGACGGGCCTGAAAATGCCGTCAATTGGCAAAATCCTGATCGATGGCCAAGCTGTGACGGGGCCGCTGAAAATTTCAGGCATGGCGTTTCAGGCGCCGTCGCTGTTGCCGTGGCGCACCACGCTTGACAACGTGTTGCTGCCGCTGGAGATTGTCGAGCCCTACCGCAGCAACTTCAAAGCCAAACGCAAAGAGTACGCAGCGCGCGCCATCAAACTGCTCGACAGCGTAGGCCTGGCAGGCTATGGCGACAAGTTCCCGTGGCAGTTGTCTGGCGGCATGCAGCAGCGCGCCAGCATTTGCCGGGCGCTGATTCATGAACCCAAAATGCTGCTGCTTGACGAGCCGTTTGGCGCGCTCGACGCCTTCACCCGTGAAGAGCTGTGGTGCATTTTGCGTGACCTGTGGATGGTGCAAAAATTCAATGTGATCTTGGTCACCCACGACCTGCGTGAGTCGGTATTTCTGGCCGACACCGTGTACGTCATGAGCAAAAGCCCGGGTCGCTTTGTCGTCAAAAAAGAAATCGAGCTGCCGCGCCCGCGCGACCTGGAAGTGACCTATACCAAAGAGTTTTCAGACATCGTGCATGAGCTGCGTGGGCACATTGGCGCGATCCGTAAAACAGCGGCGATTGCTTAAATAAGTCTGGCCATGAACAATAAAAAACTTCAGTTTTGGGCGCCGTGGATTCTGCTGGTGATTATTCTGGCGCTGTGGCAAACCATCTGCACGGTGTTCAAGGTGTCAGAGTTCATCTTCCCCAGCCCCCTGCGTATTGCCAACCAAACCTGGGAATTTAAAGAAGTCATTTTGGGTCACGCCTGGCGCACCTACTGGGTCACCATGGTGGGGTTCGGCATCGCGATTGTGGTGGGCGTACTGCTGGGCTTTGTGGTCGGCTCGTCACGCATGGCCTACGCCGCCGTGTACCCGCTGATGACGGCTTTCAATGCGCTGCCCAAAGCCGCGTTTGTACCGATTTTGGTGGTCTGGTTCGGCATTGGCATTGGACCAGCTGTCTTGACAGCTTTTCT
>JBBAPP010000064.1:0-12073 GCA_040400775.1 Polaromonas sp.
GTCGTCGACCACCAGAATGTTTGCCATATTGAATTGATGCCTGCCAGGTTGCTATGAGTACTATGCGTTTTGTCAGACCGCCGCTGCCGCTGCCGCTGCCACTGCCACTGCTGCTACTACAGCGAATGATAACGATACTTGGGCGCCCGATATAGCGCCATCGGTCACACGGTTGGAAATGTCAACCCGCGCACCATGTTCGTCGGCAATTTTTTTGACCACCGCCAAGCCCAAACCTGTGCCTTTGACCTTGGTGGTGACATACGGCTCGAAGGCGCGTTTGAGGATGTGCTCAGGAAACCCGCTGCCGTTGTCACGCACCGACAAGCGCACCCGCGATGACGATTTGGCGTAATCGGTTTTCAGCGTCACCAAGGCATGAGGTGATCCCTCTTGGGCATCTTGCGCGTTTTGTACCAAGTTATGAATCACTTGGCGTAATTGCTGAACATCGCCTTTGATCAACGGTGCATTCGCGTCCAACTCAGCCACTACGGGCACCACCGCGTTGTCTGCGCCGTAGAGCTGAATCACATCGTTGATCAAGGCATTGAGGTCCACCGGCTTTAATTCTGCTGCGGGCAAGCGGGCATAGTCACGAAACTCGTTGACCAGCCGCTTCATGGCATCAACTTGGTCAACGATGGTTTTGACTGATTTGGTCAGTAGCGCCTGCTCGGGCCCCGCCAGCTTGCCGTCCAGCTTCATCTCCAGCCGCTCGGCTGATAACTGAATCGGTGTCAGCGGGTTTTTGATTTCGTGCGCCAACCTACGCGCCACCTCGCCCCAGGCCTGCGCCCGTTGGGCCGAAACCATCTCAGACACATCGTCAAAGACCAACAAAAACTCTTCGGCGCCCGGCATTTTTGCACCTCGCGCAATCAGTGTGATGGCATTGTCGGGCAAGCCTGGCTGGGCGGTATTGAGCTCAAAGGACTGCTGCCACTGCGCCTGGCCGTGAAGGACATTCATATCGCTTAAAAAATCTTCAAATTGCGCATTTACATCTTTGCCAAACAAGTCCAGCCCTGGCACGTCAGCCAGCAATTGGCCGTGGTACGCCGCCATTGGCGAACGCAAGATACGGGTTGCACCCGGGTTACTCGATTGAATACGCCCATGGGCATCCAAAACAATCACACCCGCTGTGAGGTTGTCCAAAATAGTCTGCAAATTAGCCCGCGCCGCATCCACCTGGCTCATGCTCAGTTGTACCGCACCGCGCGCATCACTGAGCTGCTGCGTCATGTCGGCAAAGGAGCGTGTCAAGCCGCCTAATTCGTCATTGCCTTGCAGTGCGGGCTTGGGCGTCAGGTCGCCCAGCGCCACCTGCCGCACACCGTCGGCCAGCACCAGCAGCGGCTTGGCCAACTGGTTGCCCAGCAGGACCGCCAGCATCACCGCACTCAACATCGCCAAAAACAAACTCAGCGTGAGTGTGCCAATGTACATTTTGCGCAAGCCGCCCCTGGCCAACGCCCGCTCTTGGTATTCACGGTTGGCCTCTTGCACGGCAATTGCGTTGGCCACCACGCTGGCAGGTATCGCCTTCGTGATCTGCAAAAAACGTGCCTCTCCCATCAAGCCCAGATTGGCACTGCTGACCAGCGCAACGGCATGAATACGCCCGCTGGGCGCAGCAGCTGGCAGTGCCGTCAGGCCACCAGACAGCTCCTCCAAGCCTTCAATTTGCGTGGCCACGCGCTGGCTTCTGGCGTTGCGAAACAGCACGGGTGCGGGCCGCTCCGGGTTGATCTTGAAGCGCGAATCACCGACGCTGGCAATCACCTGGCCGCCCGCCGTCCACAGCAGCACATCGCTGGCCGACAGCTGGTCGCGCAAACGCTCCAGCGCCAGGCCCGCAGAAGCGTCGGGCGTATCCGTCAACTGCGTTGCCGCCTGCCGGGTTTTACTGGCCAGATCAGCCGCCATTGCGTCCAGCGTGGCACGGCCCAGATTCAGGCCGGCGTCCAACGCACCTTCAACCTTTACGTCAAACCAGCTTTCAATAGAACGCGATACAAACTGGTAGGACACCCCATAAATCATCAGCCCCGGGATCAAGCCGACCAGCGCAAAAATAGCCGCCAGCTTGACCAGCAAACGGCTGCCAAAACGCCCTTGGCGCAGCCGCAGGATCAGGCGCGTCACGATCCAGCCAATCACCGCCAGCAGCAGCACCGCCACGGTAATGTTGAGCGCCAGCAGCTGCGCGTAGTTGCGCTCATACAACTCGCGGTTGCCTGTGGCTTGCGTCAGCAAAAACAACAACACCAAGCTTAACGCCAACACCGCTCCGGCACCGACACCTACCGACCAGCGAAAAGCCCGGCTATTTTTAATGGCAGCGGTCTGGCCTTTCAGGCTCACTTGTCTGCCTCTTTGGCGATTGGCAATGCGGGTTTGGGTTTCACGGCGGCCAGCTGAAGGCGCTCGTTTTGCTGGGCAGAAATCGTCCAGTCTTTTTGCCGAGCCACGCCAATTTGAAACGGCCGTGGCAACTGAGACAAGTCCAGGTTAAAGCGAAAGTCCAGCTTGTAGCCTGCATCAGCCTCAACTTCCGAGTTGTCGGCTATCCGCCAGCGCGACAAGCGCTGCACCGCAGACAGCGCCTCGGGCAGCGAGTCGTAGTTTTGGTTCAAGGTGGCGCGCAGACCCACCGAGTTGTTGATCGGCCCGTTGACGATATTGACACGCCAACGCCGCATTAAAGGCTGGTAAGCCAGCCGAATGGTGCGTGTGGCGCTGGCCACACGTTTGTCGACCCAGTACCAGCGGCTCAGATAAATATCAGCCTCGGCCACAAAAAACATGGGAATGCCCTTTAGCAGGGCGTCTTCTACAACCGCCGACAAATCAAAGCGGACGGTGGCGGACAAGTAAACGCCATCGTCAACCCTCTCTACGCTTAACTGGGCAAGCTCGGCTGCACGCGGCGCTTGGCTGAAAAACAACAGAAAAGCACACAGCCCCAGAGCGGAACAATGCCGCACAGCGGCGTCAAGCGCTGTGCTTTTGAAGAAGGGCGTAATAAAAACCGTCATGCTCACGCAGTAAATTGTCCGGTATGACAGCCCCCTGCAAACTGATTTGCGGCAGTAAATGGCCTGGCGAGGGCATTAATCGGGCATCGGTGTGGTGCGTAAGAAACATTTGTATCTGATTGTAGCCCTCATCCCTGAAAACCGAGCAGGTGCAATACACCATCGCACCGCCCTGCATCAGCAGCGGCCACAGCGTTTGCAGCAGCTTCGCCTGGATGCTGGCCAGCTGCGCAATGTCGGTTGGCCGGCGCAGCCAGCGCACGTCCGGGTGGCGGCGCACGATGCCGGAGGCGGTACACGGCGCATCCAACAAAATGCCGTCAAAAAACTGGCCATCCCACCAGCTGTTGGGCTGGGCAGCATCGCCCACGACGATCTGCGCCTGCAACCCGAGGCGGCGCAGATTGTGGGCCACCCTTTCGCAGCGCTGGGCATCTATGTCGAGCGCTGTAACGCGGTGGTCGCCCAGCTCCAGCAAATGCGCAGTTTTACCGCCAGGTGCGGCGCAGGCGTCCAAAATTTTGAGCCGGCTGCCTGTGGGCAAAGCCTGCAGCAATAAAGGCGCGGCCAATTGCGCCGCAGCGTCTTGCACCGAAAAGTGACCTTCAGCATAACCCGGCAAAGACGGTACAGCGACCGCATGGGTCAAAATCAGGCCCTGTTCACCGACCTGATGCGCTTCAATATTCATAGCTGCTAGCACTTGAATATATTGGTCTACAGTCGTTTTTAGCAAGTTAATACGCAATACCAGCGGGGCTTTGGCGTTGTTGGCCCGCAAAATGGTTTGCCACTGCTCGGGGTGGTCTTGACGCACCCGGTCCACCCACCATTGGGGGTGGTTCCACACGGCTTGCGGGTTGGCGTCGGTTTTGGCGACGAGCGCATCGCGTTCCCGTAAAAAACGCCGCAAGCAGCCGTTGATGAAGCTGGCCTGGTGGGTTGTCGCCTCGCTACGTTTGGCAGCTTCTACCGCTTGGTCAACCAAGACGAAGCTTGAATAAGGTGCTTCTTTTTCATTCCACGCCAGGGCTAGCGCCACGCACAGCAGCGCATCGGCCTCGGGGGGCGGTGGCCGGTTGGCCAATTGGCGCCTCAGCGCCTCGGCGCGGCCCAGCCAGCGCAGCGCATGAAAGCCCAGTGCCTGCACGCCAGGGCGCAGCGTGCTGTCGACGTCCAGCAGCGCAGCCGTCATCGACTGGCCATCCCGAACCGCCAGCAGCAAACTGGCCGCGCCTTGCAGTTGCCGCCAAAGCGGGATGGGTGTGGATGGCGCAGAAATAGGCTTGTTTTGCATGCAGTGAGGTAAAAAGACGTAAAAAGGGGTCAAAAACAGCTTTTTGACCCCTTTTAGCGATGATTAGCAACGATATTAGGCTCTAGACCAATAAATACCAGTGTAAATAGCTATAACTATTATAGCGTTCGCAAAACCTGTCACGCCAATGAATCGGCCCAGATGTTACTTGCCCAATTCAGCGCGTAGACGCCTTCCAGCTCGCTCGGAGCGGTGCTCAGGCCACCCGAGGTGGCCACGGTTTTAAAGGTTTTTTCAGCGGCCACGTACTCATGCACACTGGCCACATGAACGACATTTTTCGCATCGACAAAGCTGTAGCAGGTGTTGGTCAACATCGGCGCTGGGTTCACGTCCCAGCCCGACAGCTGCGCCACGATAGCACTGGCTGCCACCTTGCCGTGGCTGTTGGCCATGTGGCCGCTTTTGGGCATGGCCGGTGCAACCTGGATCGAGTCGCCCAGCACATGCACGTCTTTGGCAGCGGTCGATTCAAACGTCAGGTAGTTCACGCCGCACCAGCGGTTGTTGGCCTGGTTGTTCAGCCCGGCCTGGATGGCAATGGCACCTGCCCGCATCGACGGAATGACGTTCAGCACAGCGGCTTTGACGTCGTCTTGCACGTCAAACTTCAGGGTGTTGGTTTTGACATCGACGGCCACGGCCTTGTGCTGCGGGCGGTACTCGACCATGCCTTTGTACTGCTCGGCCCAAACCTTTTTGAACAAGCCGGCCTTGGACGTGACATCCGGGTTGGCATCGAGAATCAACACCTTGGACCTGGGCTTGGCGGTTTTGAAGTAGCCCGCGACAACGGATGCGCGTTCGTAGGGGCCAGGTGGGCAGCGGTACGGCGCTTCAGGAACGGTGATGGCAAACACGCCGCCATCTGGCATGGCTTCGAGTTGCTTGCGCAGGGCAACAGTTTCTGCGCCGGCCTTCCAAGCTTGCAAAATCTGGCCACTGGTATGGGCCGCTTGAAGGCCTTCCACAGCGCCAAACATCAAGTCCACACCGGGTGACACCACCAGCTTGTCGTACGCAATCACGCTACCGCCGCGCAGCGTCACGGTTTTTTTGGCGGTGTCGATGCTGTCGGCAAAGTCTTTGACAACGGTCACGCCGTGGTTCTTGCTCAGGCCCGAGTAAGACGTGGTCAGGTAGTCAATCTGTTTGACGCCGCTGACGACCAAATTCGACATCGGGCAGGAGATAAATGCGTCTTGCGGCTCGATCAACACGACGTCGATTTTGTAGTCAGACAACATCCGCACGTACTTGGCAGCCGTCGCGCCGCCGTAACCGCCGCCAATCACCACCACTTTGGCTTTGGACGGCACGCCCAACATACTGGCACAACCCGACAGGCCCGCCAGGCCCAGCAAGCTGAGGGCGGCAGAGGATTGCAAAAACGCGCGGCGATGGGTTAGGGGTGTTTTAGTCATGCGGGTGTCCTGGTACTTTTTTTATTTCTTTTGCGCTGCAAAGTAAGTTGCCAGCGTCTCAATTTGCGCATCGCTGTAGCCCTTGCTGAGCTGGTGCATGATGGTGGCGGGGCGCGTTCCGGCTTTAAAAGCCTTCATTTGCGCCACCATGTAAGCCCGGTCCAGCCCAGCAATCGACACCACGCTGGAGCCTTCAACGGCGATGCCGTTGGTGCCGTGGCAGTTGGCGCAGGTAGCGGCCAGGCTTTTAACGTAAAGCGCTTCTTTGCCTGCATCGGCTTGGGCAAAAGCCGTGCTGGCCAGACAAAACAATGTGGCAGCCAGGAGGCTCAAAGTTTGGATTTTCATGATGCTTCCGTAGGATGTGATGCAAGCCACAATTTAACGCAGCGCGGATTGTGGGGTATAGGGAGTATCCAGTACTTCGCGGTCAGTTTGCCGGCGCGGCGATCGAATCGTTTGTCATGTACTTATGCAAAAATCAGCTGCTGGCAATGGCAGATACGTCGCCAGCCCATGCGCTGGCTCTTGGCCAACAGCAGCACGGCATCTGTGCAACCAGCAACAACAGCCGAAAGGTTTGCGCGCTGGCTTGGCGTTGCGCGTCCAAACGGCGCAAGCTGGGCCTTAAAGCACCGGCAGCACAGCCTGACGCGCCTCAGCACTGGTGGTGGCCGGCAACATCGCTGACGGCGTAAAGCTGAACAGTTTGGCAACCAATACCGCTGGGAACTGGCCTTGTGCGTGGTTGTAATCGCCCACCGCATGATTGAACGCATGGCAGGCAAAAGTGACTTTGTTTTCGGCACCGGTCAGCTCTTCGCACAGCGCGCGGATGGTCACATCGGCTTTCAGTTCAGGGGTAGCTTCGGTCAGGGCGAACAACTGGCCCAGGCTGCTGCTCAAGGCTTGTTCGGCCACGGCCAGCTTTGTCACGGCCAATGCGTTGGCGGGGCGGCTGCGCAGCAGGTCGCTGGCTGTTTTGGCATGGTTGTGGGCGGTGATGACCGCGTCTAGTGTGTTGGACGCATGGGCGAGGTCTTTTTTGGCTGCTTCAAGCAGCTTGAGAATCAAACCATTGCGGTGCTTGAGTTGCACGTCGACTTGGTCAAAAGCGTTGGCGATGGTATTTTTTAACCGTACCAAGCGGTTGTAGGCACCGACCGTCCAACAAATAAGGATGGCCAACACGGCGATAGCAATCAAATGGGTGGCGGCCATACCGGCTCCTTGGCTGAACAACAAACCATTCTTGCCAGATTAACTGGTTTGAGACGGCCTGTAAAAAAATAATTTTTATAGCACCTTACGCCCGTATTAATTAGGCTACAGCTCAAATACACTACCAGCCAACCAGTACATCCTGGGCAATACCAAAGGCCGTGCTGGCCCCGCTGCCACTGGTCACCAACACCACCCGCAGATGCGGGTCAGCGCGGATGATCAGGCAGTCGGTGCTTGCGCCTGTGGGGTAGACCCCGGTCCAACGCTGCGTGATGCGGGCTGCGCCAACTTTGAGCGTTTGCTGCAAATGCTGCATGATCAGCTGGTCTACGGCATCAGAGGCGAAAGGCTCTGGGCTGGGCGCGGCGTGGTGCGAGTCGCCCACCACCAAGCTGCCGTCCTGGCTTTGCACGGCAATCAGGTGAATGCCGTCGGCCAGGCTTTGGGTTTCTTCGCGCTGTAGTTGCGCCAACAGCGGCTGGCATTGCGGTAAATCGGCATAACCGCTGTAGCGCACCAAGCTCAAGTCACCCATCACGGCGGTGCCCAGTTGAAGCGGCTGCTCAGGCTGAACACGCAGCATCTGCAGCCGGGTTAATTGCAGCGGATTGCGTGTCTGCGTTGCCGCAAAGTAGGCGTCCAGATAAGGTTTGGCGATGCCATTGAGCTCTGTGCCGGGGCATAGCACCACCCGCTCGGCTACCAGCGTGCGACTTGCCGTACGCAACTGGGCACGACCAGCGCCGGTCTCAACAGCCAGCGCTTCCTCGCCCCAAAAGAAATGCACGCCATGCACGCTTTCCAGCCAATCCGCCAACTGTACCAACGCCAGGCGTGACTCCACCCGCAGCTCGTGCGGGCTGTACATGGCGCAAGTCGCACCCGCAGTGTTCAGCCACGGGGCCCGCTGCGCTGCCTCTGCCGCGCTGAACAGTTCGCACTCAGCGCCCATGTCGGTGGCGCAAAACGCCTCGAGGACTGGCTGTGTCAAGGCCCTTGTCCCGAGTAGCCAAAGCCCTCGGTGCAGTACCTCAATGCCCGTCTGCGGTGCCAGTGCCGCCCACACGCCTTGGCTGTACTTGGCGCGCCGCCAGCTATCGCCGGCCCGCTGGCCGCTGACAGAAACCAGGCCAAAGTTACGAATCGATGCGCCCACGCAGCGGTGGTCTTTGTCCACCACGGCAATGCGCTGGCCAGACAGGCCCTGCTGAACAGCGCTAACGGCATGCGCCAAACCGACAATACCCGCGCCCGCAATGACCAAGTCAAAGCTTGAGTTTGCAGTCATGTGGAGATCAGGCAGGTATAAAACACGCTATGGGATGTAGCCTGGAAAGCGTTTTTCAGCCCAGCGCGTAAGCCTCAGCCCCCAGCGCGCTCGTACAGCCCGCGCACCTTGGGTACGTTGGCCTGAAGCTGCTGAATGCGCTGCGGACCCGACGGGTGGGTGGATAAAAAGCCCGGCCCACCAGCGCCGCCACTGGCTTGGCCCATTTTTTCCCACAAGCTCACGCTGGCTTGCGGGTTGTAGCCGCCGCGTGCGGCAAGCTCAAGCCCCACCAAGTCGGCATCGGTTTCGTCATCACGGCTGAATTTCAGGGTCAACAGTTGCGTGCCCAAGCTGGCCGCCACGTCGCCCAACTGGCCCAAGCCGAGTAATTGCGCACCTATCGACAGCAGTGTGCCAGTACCTTGGCTTTTGGCGATACGGGCCCGCGCATGCTCTCGCAGCGCATGTGCCATTTCGTGGCCCATGATCATGGCGGCTTCGTCGTCGGACAAATCGAGCTGCTCAAGAATGCCGGTGTAAAAAGCAATTTTGCCGCCTGGCATGCAAAACGCATTGATCTGCTTGCTGCTGAGCAAATTGACTTCCCACTTCCACTGCCTCGAGCGGTCGTTCCATTGCGCGGTTTGCGGCACTAATTTTGTGGCGATACGCTGCAAGCGCTGTAACTGCGGATGGCCTGGCGGCGCGAGTGCGCCTTTTGCGCGGGCGTCGGCCAACAACTGGGCGTACTGCCGGGTGGCTGCGCCTTCCAGTTCTTCAGCCGGAACCAATTTGCGCACACTGGAAGACGGCCCCACGTCAACCTGTGCCAGTGCAGGCGCAGCAACGGCGGCTGAACCAGCAGCCAATAAAAATGCCCGACGGCTAGACCAGGCGGATGACTTCGCTTCACATAGGTAACAGGAGGGTAAGGAGGAAGCATCGCTGCTTCCCCCTCCCCAAAGAACCGTACTTGCGACTTTCACCGCATACGGCTCACGCACGACCCCTGATTCGATAGACTGAATTGATTGCATAGTCTCAGTCTACTTCACCAGCTTAAAGTCCCCGTACTGGGACCGGCTTGGTAACCTCCAAACCTAGGATATGAACACGCGTGTGACAGATCGGATGCAGAAGCACCCGGTTAGACAAAGCGTCAGAGCCGCCGTGCATTCTGTAAACGATATGGTGGTCGTCACAGTCCGCTAGAGACTCAATCGGCATACCGCACAAAGCGCAGTTACCGGCTTGGGAGTCGAACAATTTGCGCCTGTAGGTGTCCACAATGTCTTGCGACATGCGTTTAACCCTCAAACCCTCGCCGTACTCTTCCCACGCTGGATCAAAGGGGTTGTAATCCCCTTTGATTTTCACATGACGCACTATCTTCGTATCAGCGAGCTTATACAAATACAGCGGCCCCGCCCGCGTTGACGCGCCATCCTTTGACTTGTCATCCGTCAAGACATCTGCGGCAAATTCCCACCGTTTGTCTGGCTTTCGCCAGTAGCGTTCCTTTACCCAGAGCTTGCTCTTGCGGGGATGGCGTCGCAAACCCCAGCGCATAAGCTTCCAGTTAATCTGGAAGTCCAACTTGCTGAACGTCTGTTTCGCCACTGCCCCTCTGTGATAGTTCGCCCAACCACGCAGAACGAGATTGAGTTTTGCTATCAGCACTTCAGTTTTCACCGAAATCGACTTGGAAATGATTTCCGCCACCTTGTCGTAGTGCGCTTTCACGCTTTTCCGACTTGGTTTGATAAGTAGCTTTCCAGAATACTTCCTGAAATTCCACCCAAGGAAATCGAACCCTTGATCGATATGCACGATCCGCGTTTTAGCCTCGGACAGTTCAAGTCCCCGCTCGCGCAGGAACTGTTCTATCCAAGGCTTGACCAGCGTTTCCAGCAGCTCTTGCGAATTGCCAGTCACCACAAAGTCATCCGCGTACCGTACCAAGTTCACCTTGGCCTTTGGACCTCGAACGGAACCTAAGGACGCACGAACGTGCGACTGTAAGGCCCGCTCCAGACCGTCTAGCGTCCAGTTCGCCAGCGTCGGCGAGATGATGCCGCCCTGCGGCGTGCCCTCATCCGTACTCACCAGTTGGCCTTTGTCGACAACTCCACACTTGAGCCACTGATGTAGTACACGCTTGTTCGTTGGAACATGGCGCAATAACCAGTCATGGTTGATGTGGTCGAAAAACCCACTGATGTCTGCATCAAGAACCCACTTGGCCGAGGCTTTTGTGGATAGCGATACAAACAACTGCGCACAAGCATCCTTCGTGCTTCTGCCTCTTCGAAACCCATAAGAGTTCGGATCGGCTCTGCACTCAGACATTGGTTCCAGAGCGAGCAGGTGGAGTGCCTGCATCGCCCTGTCCAACATCGTTGGGATACCCAACGGTCTTTCTTTGCCGTTGGCCTTTGGGATGTAGACCCGTCGCAGTGGACTGGCTTTGTAACCCCGCTGGCATAACCTTTCAATGGCTTCCCATTTCTGAAGTGGCGTGTCCCAGAGTTCGCGGTCGGTGCCAGCCGTCCGCTTTCCTTGGTTTGTCGTCACTTTCCTGACCGCCAATGCCTTGGCTTGCCAGGATCGGACTAAACCTCTTTGAAGCCTTGCGGCTCGCCGGAAGTTGTTGTCCTTCATTGCCTGCGCTATGCGCGATTGCGCCTTACTTACGAACAAAGTCACTGCTTTCCAATCGATGGAATGCCACTTGCATATCTGTTCGTCCGTAGGCGCAGCATCTGCGGCATTGCTGCCTTGGATGTTTTTCATACTTCCTCCGGTAATGTCGTTGACACCCCGTGGACGCACTCACCCCAAGGGTTTGTGCCCCCTAGGGTGTAAGTTCGCAATAGCTTTTACGCTGTCGCACCTGTTGCAAGTCTGCGTGCTTTCGCACTGCGGCAAATCTTGAACCGCTATGACGCACATTACATGCGCCCATTCGCTTTTTGCAGCATCCTCTACCCTCCACACCATGGCCTTTGCTTGCGCTCAGGTTGCTGACCCGAAGGCCAGCAATGCGTAGGGTTTACCTCGTTCCTCACGATGCCCCGTCAGCCGGCTAGCCGACGAAAGGGGGGTTAGGGACGCTCTTTCCACCGTGTGTTGGGTGGGAACGAACTTGAGTCCATGACAACAAGTTCCAAACACAGTACCGTTTTGGTCACAGCTCTCGGGGTTACCCCCGAACACAAGTGCTAGCTGTTTTATTATTACGGTGGTTCTGACGAGCGTTCACATATGTTTCCCGTACCCTTTATCTCGTCCGCTCTTTCTGGTCTTGCTCCCAGAAATTCCCCAAAGTCGCCCTTGGTTTATGCGCGTTGCCGCGCGAGAGGTTTATCTATAGCTCCGCACCCCCTAGTTACCCAGGACGCACGTATAGACGAGATCACGCTGTTCCAAGCGTGGTTTCAGTAGAAAAACAAGACACCATGAGTTGGTGTCACCTTGCGGATCTTTTGGCCCCAGGTTAGGACGAAACAACTTTGTTACGAAATGCAACTCGTTGTCCAAAAGAAACAGAAAAACAGTTTCAAGGCCGTTTTTGCACTGACCTACCCCATTGCAGAGTGGTCATCAATGCTTTCGCGCAGGAGCGGATTACATTATGTTCATTGCTATCTTCCTGGTCCAGAACCTAAGTTCTACAGAGGTAAATGCAACTCCTTGCTTACTGAAATGAAGCTAACTACAGGCGACTTCGAGTCGCACCATGGCTTAATAATAGTCATAAATTACCCAAAGCGCACCAGACACCAGCCCGCCA
>JBBAPP010000065.1:0-12058 GCA_040400775.1 Polaromonas sp.
TGATGGGGGCAAAAATTTCGTGCTTGCCCAGATCGGCAAAGAGCGAGCCCTCTGCGCTAAAGGCGGACGAGCCGGTGAGCACGTCAAACCGGAAGTCGCGCCGCTGAAACTTGCCCTTGCCAAGGTAACCCCATTCGGCAAAGGTGATGGGCGGACGGTCCTTGACGGGCTGACCGTCCACGGCGCGCATGGTCAGCGCGTCGCCGTGCACCAAATTGACTGACAGTACATGTGTTGCGGCGCGGTACAGGTCGTCCGTCTCATCAATGTTGAGGTACTGGGCAAATACATCCAGCACGTTGGCGCGGCATTCGGCAATGTTGTCGGCCAGTAGCTAAATGCCGTAGATGCACATCAGCCCCAGTAGCGCGTAATGCTGGCGCTCGAACTCAGACTTGCCGAATTTGAGTTCTACCGCTGAAAGTTTGCGTTTGAGTTTTTGCACGATGAAGTTGCCGCTACCGCAAGCGGGTTCCAGAAAACGAGCGTCAATGCGCTCAGTTTCGTCCCTCACCAAATCAAGCATGGCCTCAACCATCCACGCCGGCGTAAAGACCTCGCCGTGATCAGCTACGCGTTGTTTGGACTTGACGAGGCTCATGGATGGCTGATGGTGACGAGTTGAAGGGTAATTAATACTGGCTCATTGTCAACTACCTTGGCCACTGCACAAGGGCACTTGCCGGATCATTTTGGCGGCGCATATCATGCCCACACCACCCAACTATCAGCAATTCAGGAGTGTTGAGAGTCAATTCTACGCTACATATTCAATAGCTGATTACGCCCATTTTACTTGGGCTAAAAGCATTTTTTACTGAAAATCAGGCCAGAATGACCTGCCTGATCCAGTCTGGCAGTGTTTTGGCCTTTTGAAGCGGAAAGTCAACCCAGATGGTGGTGGCGCCGCCTGCTGCACAAATCACGCCGGGGGCGCTGGTGAGCTCCATCGTGCCCCAGGTTTCAAACGTCGTGCGTCCCGGGTCTGACACATACATCTTGATCAGCACATCACCCGGGTACTGAAGCTGTTTGTAAAAATTACAAAACGCATTGACGATGACCGGGCCTTCGCCAGCAGCATCAGGCGCGCAGCCGATGCTATTCATCCATTCGATACGAACCGTCTCCAGGTACCTGAAGTACATGGCGTTATTCAAATGGTTCATCGCGTCCATGTCGCCCCAGCGTATGGGCACCACCATTTCATAAACCAGTTTTTTGGCTTCAGGTATTTCAATTTTCATGGGCGAACTCAAAAAAAGGGTTAACGACGCGCAGCGTGCCGCGCACCAGTTGCCAGTGCTGCAGGTCTTCGGTGTACAGCGTGCTGCTACCTGCTTGCAATGCGGCAGCCAGCATCACGCAATCGTAAAAACTGTATTTCAACTCGTCCTGCAAATCTAGCGCGGTGTGCATCAATGCTGTGCTGGATGCCACACGGTTCAATGGCTGCATGGCGGCGTCAATGAAGGCTCTGCAGTCTTCGCTGTTGAGCTTGGTAGCAAACTTTTTGCGCGCCAGATTGGCAAACTCTTGTACCACTTGGTAGCTGATGCAGCCTGTGCCTGAGCCCAAGCTGGTCTCAATCAGTTCAACCGCTTTGGCGCGCTTGCGCGGCTCACTGACCAAAAAGGCGTAAACGAAGATATTGGTGTCCAAGAACACCGTTTCTTCATCTTTCATTCATCTCTTCGCGCGAAAAGCTTCGCCCAGCATCGGCATGGGGCAATGCCTGCATCACACTGCGAAAGCGGTTCACGGCGCTTTGCCTATCACCCGCCTGCACATAGCTGGCCAGCCATTTGCGAAACTCGTGGTTCAAGGTCACGCCCTGAGCGCGGGCTTTGTCACGCGCTTGGTCAATGAGCTGGTCAGCGGCTGATAAAGTGATATTTCGCATTATTTTTGATTACACGATAGTGTGCACTGAAACAAACTATTGGACTGGCCCGATGATGTATAAATTCCCTCTCGGGTTGAGCCCTTCGACATGCTCAGGACAGGCTTGTCGAAACCCTTCCTTCGACAAGCTCAGGATGATCGGAGCTGCGGACTCAGGGCGAACGGTTCATAGTTCATAAGGCCGGGTCAATAAGTGTTAGCGATGGGCTTTGATGCTGGCCAAGATACCCAGCACAAACAGCATGCAGGCCAACGCTTGGAGCAAAGATGGCCAATGGCCGTCCCAAGCAAATGAATAAACCAGCGCAAACAGCGTCTCGCTGACGATCAGTTGCCCGCACAGGCTGGCGCTCAGGCGCTGGCTGGCAATATTCCAGAGCATTGTGGCCAGCCATGCAGAACCGATGCCTGTTGCTATACATATAATAGCTTTTTGCAACCAATTCTGTTGAACCATAAGCACATTGGTGTCGCTGCCTGCAACAAACCAAAGCCCCAATGCGCCCAGACCTGTCGCCACACCTAGCCAGTTGGTCCAGGTGGTGGCGCTCACAGCCGAATGCTTTTTGAGCCAGGCAGCGTTCAGCAAGCCAAAGGCTGTCCAGCAGACCATCGACGCCAGCGCAAAAGCAACGCCGCGCCAAAAGTCCTGGCCTTGGGTTAACACACCCACTTCGGCGTGCATCATCAGCACCAAGCCCAGCAGGGTCAGCAGCAGCCCTGGCAGCAACGCCGCCCAGCGCAGCCCCACAGGCTTGCCAAGCAGCATCATCCAGATGGGAATCGTACCAATGATCAGGCTGGGCACGGCTGTTCCTGCATCGCGGATCGCGTATACCAGCAGCAGGTAGTAGCCGGTAAAACCTAAAACACTCAAACCCAGAGCGGAAAGCGCTTGGTCGAATGTTGGTTTTGCAGACTGGCGCACCAAAAGCAGCAATGCAAAAGACAGCGCGCCATAGCTGATGAATCGCCCTGCCGTCAGGTCAACAGATGACAAACCGGGCACCATCCGCGGTGCGATAAAAACCAGTCCCCACAAGGCGCCAGCCGCCAGCCCGGCCAAAACCCCCGTCAGCAACGGCGTCGCGCCAACCGGCCGCCTTTACGCGCAACAGCCCCATGCAAGAAAGAAAGGGGCAGCGCGCTGCCGAAGGCTCGCAAAGCGACAAGCGTGGGGGTCATATCCTAGGCACCAAAGCCGTCATCTGCCGCTATCACCGCGCCATTCACAAAATTGCTTTGCGGGCTGGCCAGCATCACCAGCAGCGCGTCCAGATCCTCAGGCTTGCCAACACGCTTGCGTGGCAACATTTGCACCAGTTTTTTACCTTGCTCGGTTTCCCAGTGGTGGTGATTTATTTCGGTGTCGATGTAACCTGGGCAAATGGCGTTGACGTTGATGCCGTACTTGCCCCACTCCACTGCCATGGCTTTGGTCATTTGCACCACAGCTGCTTTGCTCATGCAATACACACCAATTTGCGG
The DNA here is from genome assembly GCA_040400775.1 of Polaromonas sp. Lineage (GTDB taxonomy): Bacteria > Pseudomonadota > Gammaproteobacteria > Burkholderiales > Burkholderiaceae_C > Polaromonas. Next base: position 3,394 of record JBBAPP010000065.1, read on the forward strand.
CAACACGCGCAGCCCAGCCATAGATGCAATGTTGATGATGCGTGCGCCCGAAAATCCGCCGGGCGCCGTGCCACGCGCTCGCGCCAGCATCCGCTTGCCGACTTCTTGCGCTACAAAAAATGCACCTTTGACATTGGTGTTGAAGATGTAATCGTAGTCATCTTCAGCCACATCTTGCAGGCGTTGCGTGGTGCTGACGCCAGAGTTGTTGATCAGGATATCAATCGTCCCAACTTCGGTTTCAGCATGCGCCACGGCGGATTTGATACTTGCATGGTCGGTGACATCCAGCTCAACCACATGCGCCGCACCGCCTTCAGCTTCAATAAAGGCTCGCAGGTCTTTGAGCTTGTCCATACGTCGGCTGGCCAGCACCACCGCTGCGCCAGCACGACTGAGCGTTTTGGCAAACTGCGCACCCAAGCCGCCAGAAGCACCGGTAACCAGCGCAACGCGCCCTGAAAGATCGAGGCTATAAGCCATATCATCTCCTCACATTAAAACAATAAAAAGAACGACCGTTCTTTTTTTCTTTCACAGCATAAAATCATGTTTTCAAAGCAAACGATTATCAGCGAGTAAACAAATGACCAGCCAAGAAATCCTGACCCAATTCGGCCCACGTGAAGCCATGGCATATGACGTGGTCGTGGTAGGCGGCGGCCCCGGCGGTTTGGCTACAGCCATACGGCTGAAGCAGTTAGCGCTTGAGAAAGGAACCGATGTATCGGTCGTGGTGCTTGAAAAAGGCTCAGAGCCCGGTGCACATATTTTGAGCGGCGCGATCATGGACCCGATTGCTTTGGCCGAACTTTTCCCGAATTGGAAAGAACTCGGCGCTCCCTTGAACCAAGCCGTGACGGGCGACGATGTCCAATTTTTAAGCTCCACAGGCACGATCACTACACCGCAGTTTTTAATCCCCAAAAGCCTGCACAACGAAGGCAATTACGTCATCAGTCTCGGCAACTTGGTGCGTTGGTTGGGCCAACAGGCCGAGGCTCTAGGCGTTGAAATCTTTCCTGGATTTGCTGCGGCTGAGGTGCTCTACAACGACGATGGCTCCGAAAATGGCGGTTTACCTTCGGTAAAGGGCATTGCTACCGGCAACTTGGGCATCGGCAAAGACGGTGAGCCCACAGACAATTTTCAGTTGGGGATGGAGCTGCACGCCAAGTACACTATTTTTGCTGAAGGCTCGCGCGGCCACTTGGGTAAAAACCTGATTGCCAAGTACCAACTCGACGCAGGTAAAGACCCCCAAACCTACGCCCTCGGGATCAAAGAGTTGTGGGAGGTTGACCCTGCCAAAGCCAGGCCCGGCCATGTTGTGCATTCGCTGGGCTGGCCGATGGATGCCAAAACCTATGGCGGCGGCTTTTTGTACCACCTTGAAGGCAACAAAGTTACGCTGGGCTTTATCACTGGACTGGAATACAGCAACCCCTGGCTCAGCCCATTTGAAGAAATGCAGCGCTGGAAAACCCACCCGGCCATTCGCCAGTATTTAGAAGGTGGCAAACGCATCAGCTACGGCGCACGCGCCATCACCTGCGGCGGCTTGAACAGCCTGCCAAAAACCGTTTTTCCAGGCGGAGCGCTGGTCGGTTGCGACGCCGGTTTTTTAAACTTTGCCCGCATCAAAGGGAGTCATGCTGCTATAAAAACAGGTATGTTGGCGGCCGACGCAGCCTATGCCGCCGTGACCAGTGGCAGGCAACACGATGAGCTGACGGCGTACCCTGAAGCGTTTGAAAAGAGCTGGCTCAAAAAAGAGCTGGAAGCATCACGTAACACCAAGCAATGGATGAAAAAGGGCTTGTATTTAAGCAGCATCATGAATGGTATTGAGCTGTGGTTGCTGCCTAAACTGGGATTCAAGTCACCCCCGTGGACGATTCACAGTACGGTGCCAGACCACGCCAAACTCAAACCCGCCAAAGACTGCCCGCAAATCATTTACCCCAAGCCGGATGGAAAAATTTCTTTTGACAAACTGAGCAGCGTTTTCATCAGCAACACCAACCACGAAGAACAGCAACCGGCGCATTTGACGCTGAAAGACGCGGGTGTTCCGGTGCAAATCAATTTGGCGACTTATGCAGGCCCCGAAGCCCGTTATTGCCCAGCTGGCGTGTATGAGTATGTCAAAAACCCGGACGACACAGATCGTTTGCAAATCAACGCGCAAAACTGCGTGCATTGCAAAACTTGCGACATCAAAGACCCGACGCAAAACATTGTCTGGGTCACGCCTGAAGGTGGCGGCGGGCCAAATTACGCGGGGATGTGAGCGCTAAAAATAGTTGTTAGTGACAGGATTTACATGTCAAATTTATACCGCTAGCAAGATTCAACAGCGCTATGTAGACAAACCTAGGGACAAGGCACTACTGGTTACGATCACGCATGGTATTTTTGCCTGGTTCTCTTTTTAAAAGTAATCGTCATGCACATTGTCATCACCGGCGGAGCCGGATTTTTGGGCGCACGCCTAGCCAGAACTTTATTGGTGAATGGCCAACTGTCACTGGCAGGAGCCGCGCCGCAAAGCATACAAAGTATCACGCTGGTTGACAGGGCAGCCCCACCCGCCGACTTGGCTGCAGACAGCCGTATCCAGTCACTGGTCGGCGATTTAAACCTTCTATTGGATGCAAAAACGGCCGCAGGCCAATCAATATGGGCGCAAGCAGCTATTATTTTTCATTTAGCTGCAGCTGTCAGTGGGGAATGCGAGGCCGACTTTGACTTAGGAATGCGCAGTAATCTGGATGCAACCCGCGCTTTGCTTCAGGCTTGCCGCGCCGCAGGTAACTGCCCCACCGTGGTGTTTGCCAGCTCGTTGGCCGTATTTGGCAATTCAGCCTCCCAGCCGCTGCCCGCTGTCATAGATGACCGCACGCTGCCCACCCCGCAAAACAGCTATGGCATTCAAAAATTCATTGGCGAGCAACTGGTGGCGGACTATGGCCGCAAGGGCTTCATACGCGCGCGCAACGTACGTCTGATGACGGTCAGCGTGCGGCCTGGCAAGCCGAATGGCGCAGCATCAAGCTTTTTAAGCGGCATGATCCGGGAACCTCTTGCAGGTCTTCGTGCTGCATGCCCTGTTCCGAAAGACACTGCCGTCGCGTTAGCCTCCCCTGCGCGAACCATCGAAGGCCTGATACGTGCGGTTGAAGCCAGCGATGCCGATTGGGGTGCACGTACCGCCATCAACCTGCCAGCTCTCAGCACGACGGCGGGCGAGATGTCAGATGCATTGGCGAAGCTTGCAGGCAAGGCGGTTGCAGACTTGATCGACTGGATGCCTGATCAAGCCATCATCAACATCGTCACCAACTGGCCAGCCAACATCTACGCAGCACGCGCCAGAGCAATTGGCTTGATGCCCGACACAGACTTTGAATCCATTATTCGCAGTTACATGAGCGAAAACCCTGATGCTATCGCCGCATAGGTGGCGTGACAAAGTTGTATGATGAATTTTGAAACTCTACACACTGGCCAGACGCGCTACATTTTTATTTGAAAACTGGAAACAACATGAAACTTTCTGAATTAATTTTAGGTATGACTTTAGGTCTGGGATTGATTGCAACAGCCAACGCACAAACCGTTTTGAAAATTGGGTACGCCACCACAGCTACATCGCACTATGGTGTCGGCTCCAGCGCTTTTTGCGACGACATTGAAAAAGGCACACAAAGCCGTTACAAGTGTCAGCAATTCCCATCATCCGCCTTGGGTGGTGAGCGTGAAATGATTGAAGCGGTGCAGTTGGGCACGCTAGACCTGGTCAACACCTCGACTGGGCCGGTTGGCAACTTTGTACCTGAAGTCAAGATTGTTGATATTCCGTTTCTGTTCCGCGACTATGACCATGCGCGAAAAGTAATGGACGGCGCTATCGGTCAAGACATTCTCGCGAAATTTCCAAGCAAGGGCATCATTGCTTTAGGCTGGACAGAAAACGGCTTTCGGCACATGACCAACAACAAACGCGATATTGTTAAACCAGCCGATGCAGCCGGTTTGAAAATGCGCACCATGGAAAACAAAGTTCACATGGATGGCTACAAAACCTTTGGCATCCTGCCGACACCGATGGCTTTCCCGGAGTTGTTTGGCGCATTGCAACAAGGCACAGTTGACGGTCAGGAAAACCCGATACCTGTGATTTTGGCCTCCAAGTTTTCGCAGGTACAAAAGCATCTGTCCCTGACAGGCCATGTTTATTCACCTGCGCTGCTGCTTTTATCACCAAGGGTCTGGGCAAGGTTGTCGGAGGCTGACAAAAAAGTGTTCACTGACGCGGCAAAGAAAGCCGGCGTAGCGCAGCGAAAGAAAGTCAATGATGACGAAAACAACGGTATTGCACAACTTGAAAAAGATGGCATGAAAGTCACCAAAGTGGTTGATGGTCAGGCCTTCCGCGATGCCCTCCGGCCTGCCTATATTGCCTATGCGCAAGAATTTGGTGCTGACAATATCAAGCGAATTCAAGACATCAAATAATCTTTAGTTTTGGTTGCCGCCCGCGTGTCGTTTTTAGCGCACGGGCGGCTTTTTGTTTTCGCAGCCAGTAGTTTGGATATATTTTGAAGACCTTTGAGCGTTACTTTCTTGGTGTCAACCGCTGGGCACTGATCTTGCTGCTAGCCGCCATGGCCTGCATTATTTTTACCAATGTAGCGCTACGCTACCTCACCAATCAGTCGATTGAATGGGCTGAAGAAGTCTCGCGACACATGATGATCTGGCTGACATTTTTAGGTGCTGGGCCAGTGCTGCGCTACGGCGGTCACATTGCTGTTGAAAACTTGCAAGACGCATTACCCAAAGCCATGGCGGTAGCCATTCGGATGTTCGTTGCCGTCCTGCTCTTTTCATTCTTTGGTTTCATGATTTGGTACGGCTGGCTGTATATGGGTCGCACCATGTTTCAATTAACCGCCGCCACACAAGTGCCGTTTGCGTACATCTATGCAGCCATGCCAGTGGGAGGAGTTCTGCTCATTGTTCACTGGGCATTGATTGTGCGCAGCTATGTTTTAAAACGCGAGTTTGCATCCGATGCACACTTTGACGCCAATGCGAGTGCAGCCCTATGAGCGCAAGTTTGATTCTGATTGTTTCAGCCTGCTTTTTTTTGGCCATTGGTGTGCCGGTTGCATTTGCTTTGGGCTTGGCAACTGCTGCAGCGCTGGTCTTGGCAGACAACTATCCGCTGCTTGTTTTGCTCAAAGAAACCTTTACGGGAATCGACAGTTTTCCGTTGATGGCCGTTCCCTTTTTTATTTTAGCTGCCGAGTTGATGAGCGGCGGCTCACTGACCGAAGTACTTCTCAGATTTGCTGGCCAGTTTGTCGGTCACAAGCGTGGCGGTTTGGGCTATACCAACGTGGTGTCACTGACCTTCTTTTCAGGCATATCGGGCTCGGCACTGGCCGATGCTGCAGGCCCAGGATCCATGCTGATCAGGATGATGGACAAGGCGGGTTATGACCGCGCCTATGCCGCCGCTTTAACTGCCGCGACAGCCATCGTCGGACCGATTATTCCGCCCTCCATCATCATGATTATTTACGCACTGCAAGATGACAACGTCTCCGTTGGCGCATTGTTTGTAGCGGGTTTATTACCTGGCCTGGTGATTGCAATTGCCATGTGCGTGGTGAACTATCGGGTATCCAAAAAACGCAATTACAAGGGGGACGGCGCCATGCCACCCATAGCTGAGGTTTTGCGAACCACCTTCAAGGCAATACCTGCACTGCTGTTACCCGTGTTGATTTTGGGCGGTATGCGGGCGGGCTGGTTCACACCGACTGAAGCATCGGTTGTGGCTGTGTTTTACGCCCTGGTTTGCGGCAAATTCATTTACCGCACGCTGGAGTGGAAGGCGCTGCCTGATATCTTGGCGCGCTCGGCGCTGCTCACCGCATCAGTGCTCATCATTATTGGCTTGTCAGCCTCTTTCGCTTGGATTTTGACGATTGAAGGCTTGCCGCAAATGATGGCCGACTGGATCATTTCTAAAAATCTTTCGCCCTGGATGTTCTTGATTTTCGTCAACATCTTTTTGCTGTTGTTCGGCATCTTCATCGAGCCACTGCCGGGAGTTATGGTGCTAGCGCCCATCCTTGCGCCAGTAGCTGTCAAGTTGGGAATTGACCCCATCCACTTCGCCATGGTAGTGATTTTTAACCTAACGCTCGGCATGATTACACCGCCCGTGGGCGGCTTGTTGTTTGTGACGTCCAATGTGTCGCGCGTGCCAATGGGGCCACTGGTGCGTGAGTTGAAGCCATTTTTAGTAGCGCACGGCATCGTCCTACTGCTGATCACGTTTTTACCAGTATTGAGCACGTTTTTACCCAGAGTACTAGGCTTTAAATAGGCGCATCAGGTAAACTTAAACCCGTCAGGAGAGAGTTCTTAAAAAAATGACGAATTGAGAACCGCCGAAGGCGCAAGTGCTGCCCCCAATGGTGCATTGAACGCTCAGGCAAAAGGACTGACAACCGCCTCAAGCGCACTGCATTTGAGGCGTTCCCTACTGGAGAGAGGTTGAATTAATGTCACGTTAATGTCACGTTAATGCAGCCCACCGAAGGAGCAAACCCGCATCGCCGGGTGAATCTCTCAGGTACCCGGGACAGCAGGGGCAATGGCGATTGGGGTCAGACACCAATTTCATAGCGATGCAAAGCATCGCGCCCAACGGGCGTGCCAGAGGCACTATGAATGTGGGCGCTGACCCCAAAAACCACATTTGCTTGCCCCTCGGAGAATCGCTTGTCCCCTGCTGATCAATTGCTGAAAACCCCACTGCTCGACTTGCACGTTGAACTCGGCGCACGCATGGTGCCGTTTGCGGGCTACAGCATGCCGGTGCAATACCCGGCTGGGCTGATGGCCGAGCATTTGCACACCCGCAGCGCTGCGGGCTTATTCGACGTGTCGCACATGGGGCAATTGAGGCTGGAAGGCTCGCAAGCTGCAGCCGCTTTTGAAACTCTCATGCCTGTCGATGTGGTTGACTTGCCTTCTGGCAAACAGCGCTACGGCTTGCTTCTGAACGATGCGGGCGGCATCCTGGACGACTTGATGTTTTTCAACACCGGGAAAGATATTTTCATCATCGTCAATGGTGCTTGCAAAGTTGCTGATATTGCCCACATCCAGCAAAAAATTGGCGGTCGCTGTAGCGTAACGCCGATGCCTGACTATGCGCTGCTCGCACTGCAAGGGCCGCAAGCCGTCGCCGCGCTGAGCCGCCTTGCGCCAGGCGTTGAAAAGCTGGTGTTCATGACCGGTGGTCGTTTTAATGTAGCCGGCTGCGACTGCTTTTTAACCCGTAGTGGCTACACCGGAGAAGATGGTTTTGAGATCTCAGTTCACGCAGATGAAGCTGAAAAACTGGCCCGCGCCTTGCTCGCGCAACCCGAAGTCAAACCCGTCGGCCTGGGCGCCCGCAATTCGCTGCGGCTTGAAGCGGGGCTGTGCCTGTACGGCAACGACATTGACGAGACCACCACGCCGATTGAAGCCAGCTTGAACTGGGCGATTCAAAAAGTGCGGCGTACAGGTGGTGCGCGGGCGGGCGGTTTTCCAGGTGCTGAAAAAGTCTTGGCGCAACTGGCTGACCCGAGCAGCTTAACCCGCAAGCGCGTCGGCCTGAAGGCGCTTGAACGCATCCCCGTGCGTGACCATACTGCGCTGCAGGCTTTGACCGGTGAAGTCATTGGAGAAGTCACCAGTGGACTGCTAGGCCCCAGCCTTAACCAGCCGGTGGCTATGGGCTATGTTGGTCATGAATTTGCATCCATTGGCACGCAGGTCAACGCCATGGTGCGCGGTAAACCCGTGTTGATGCAAGTCACCGCCATGCCTTTCGTACCAGCCAATTACTTTCGCGGATAACTTTTTCTTTTTTACCTGGAGCAACACCATGACCCTCAAATACACCGAAGACCACGAATGGCTGAAGATTGAAGGCCACATCGCCACTGTTGGTATCACGCACCACGCACAAGATGCACTGGGCGACGTGGTGTTTGTTGACCTGCCCAGCGTGGGCACCACTCTGGCGCAAAAAGAAGTTGCTGGCGTAGTCGAGTCCGTCAAGGCCGCTGCCGACGTGTACATGCCCGTTAGCGGCGAAGTGACAGAGGTTAATGAAGCCCTGCGCGATGACCCCGGCCTGGCCAACACCGACCCCCTAGGTGCGGGCTGGTTCTTCAAGGTCAAGCTGTCGGACGCATCGCAACTGGCGGCGTTGATGGATGAATCCAGCTACAGCGCCTTTTCCGCTAGCGCTTAATTTATTCGAGGTCTTTTTTAGGTACTCACCATGTTGATGCAATCTGCCAAGCCCTTAGTCGAACTTGAAAACAGGTCCGAGTTCATCGCCCGCCATATCGGCATTGACGACGCGGCTGAAGCGCACATGCTCAGCGTGCTGGGCGCAGCATCCCGCCGGGCGTTGATGGACGCGATCATTCCGCGCTCGATTGCACGGACCAGCGCCATGATGATCCCCGCGCCTGTGACAGAGGCTGAAGCACTCGCGCAACTCAAAGCGATTGCATCAAAAAACAAAGTCCTCAAAAGCTTTATCGGCCAAGGCTACTACAGCACCCACACGCCTGGCGTG
>JBBAPP010000066.1:0-5083 GCA_040400775.1 Polaromonas sp.
ATTAACCCAGCTGCAGTCGCTTGCAAATCTCAAGCGTAGGCCCGGCCTGGTTCATCGAATAAAAATGAATGCCGGGTACGCCACCATTGCGCAACTGATCGCACAAATCCGTTGTCACATCCAAGCCAAAGCTTTTAACAGAAGCCGTGTCGTCGCCAAAGCCCTGCAAGCGCAAACGTATCCAGCGCGGGATTTCTGCACCGCAGGCATCTGAAAAGCGCATCAACTGCGTGGAGCTGGTGATCGGCATGATGCCGGGCACAACCGGCACATCCACCCCCAATTTGTAAGCGTCGTCAACAAACCTGAAATACGCGTCACTGTTAAAAAAATACTGGGTGATGGCTGAATTGGCTCCAGCCTTGACTTTGGCGGCATAGGCTTTGATGTCGTCATCGGCTGACTTGGCTTGCGGATGCACTTCGGGGTAAGCGGCCACTTCAATATGAAAGCTATCGCCAGTTTCAGCCCGGATAAAGGCGACCAGGTCACTCGCGTAATGAAATTCACCCCCCGCGCCGTAGCCGCTGGGCAAATCGCCACGCAAGGCCACCAGTCGTTTAACGCCCATGGATTGCAGCGTGGCGAGCTGCTGGCGTACCACGACTTTGGTGGCGCCTACGCATGAAAAGTGGCAGGCTGCCGCAACGCCCTCAGCCAAAATTTCACCGACTGTGGCGAACGTGCCGGCCTGTGTCGAGCCGCCAGCGCCGAAGGTGACGGAGCAAAACTCGGGCTTCAAAGCATAGAGGGCTTGGCGCGTGGCGCGCAACTTTTCAGCACCTTCAGGCGTTTTGGGCGGAAAAAATTCAAAACTGATGGGAGGCTTGGCAGAAGAATTCATGGCTGAATGCTCAGATAAAAATATTAATCGTCAGGCTGCGTTTTATCGCGCTGCTTGCGCCGCGCCGGGCCGTGCTGGCCAGCGTGGGCTTCATCAGAATCTTCATGCGCAGCGTGCAGGGCGCGGGTTTCGGCCCGGGGGGTACGCTTGACGGCTTTGCGCGGCGGTGCTACCGGCAGGGGTTTGTCATCCAGCCCGATAGCACTGCCTTTTTGGCCATGAATGAAAAACTCGCGGTTGCCGTCGCCACCGTCGATGCTTGATGCCATCCAGCCCAAAACATCCACACCCAGCTCAGCGCAGCAGTCACGCAAGCGCTTTTCAACAAACTCAAAATGCACCGCGTCACGCACAATGCCGCCCTTACCGATTTGGCCAGGCTGCAGTTCAAACTGCGGCTTGACGAGCATCAGCAAATGGCCATCGGCTTTGAGCAAACGCACGATTGCAGGCAGTACCAGCGTCAAGGAGATGAATGACAGGTCCGCTGTTAAAAAATCGAAAAAAGGCTCTATGGCTGGCGCATTTTCAGCATCAAATCGGCCTGCTTCTGAATAGAATCGGGCACATGAAGCTATTAAATCAATAGTAGTCAATGACCGGGCATTGATACCTTCCAGGCACACCACACGCGTATCGTCACGCATCGTCGCGTGCAACTGGCCATGACCCACGTCAACACCAACGACGTGCGCAGCACCGTGCTGCAGCAAGCAATCGGTAAAACCGCCAGTCGACTGGCCGATGTCGAGGCAACGCAAACCTGTCACGTCAAACCCGGTAGCCATCAAAGCGCCCGCTAGCTTCAAGCCGCCACGCGAGATGTATTTTGCCTCGGTGTTGTCGAGCACTTCGACCTCAGCCGCATCAGCAATCTCATCACCGTTTTTAGCCACGCGCTTCCACGGCGCAGCAACCTCCGCCTCATTAACCAGAACGCGCCACTGCACGCCCGATCCAATCAGGCGTTGGGCCTGAGAGCGGGTGGTGGCAAAGCCGTGTTCGACGAGATAAAGGTCAGCGCGCATGGATTTCTTTGGGGTAGCAGGACAAAAGCGTAGCGAGCGCCCGTCAGACACGGTGCGGGCGGCTGCGAACCGAAGCGTACAGAAGGTAGCTGAGGATTCGCAGGCGCGACCCGCAACGCAGTATCACGGGTGCGCAGTAGCTTTTAATAGCGGTAAGCGTTGGCTTTGTACGGGCCGGACTTGCTGACGCCAATGTAATCGGCCTGCTCCTGGCTCAGCTCGGTCAACATGGCGCCAACCTTTTTGAGGTGCAAACGTGCGACTTTTTCGTCCAGATGTTTTGGCAGTACATAAACTTCGCCGACCTTGTATTCAGCTTGCTTGGTAAACAGTTCAATTTGCGCAATCACCTGGTTGGCAAAGCTGGTTGACATCACAAAGCTTGGGTGGCCGGTGCCGCAGCCTAGGTTCACCAGCCGGCCTTTGGCCAATAAGATGATGCGCTTGCCGTCGGGGAAAATCACGTGGTCAACTTGTGGTTTGATTTCTTCCCAGGTGCATTTTTCAAGTGACACGACATCGATTTCGTTGTCGAAGTGGCCAATGTTGCATACGATGGCCTGGTCTTTCATGGCGGCCATGTGCTCGTACGTGATGACGTTTTTATTGCCGGTGGCCGACACAAAAATGTCGCACTTGTCAGCGGCGTATTCCATCGTCACGACTTTGTAGCCCTCCATCGCGGCTTGTAACGCGTTGATCGGGTCAATCTCGGTTACCCACACCTGGGCGCTCAATGCGCGCAGGGCTTGGGCCGAGCCTTTGCCCACGTCGCCGTAACCAGCGACCACGGCCACTTTGCCGGCAATCATCACGTCGGTGGCGCGCTTGACGGCGTCAACCAGTGATTCGCGGCAACCGTAGAGGTTGTCGAACTTGGACTTGGTGACCGAGTCATTGACGTTGATAGCACGAATGGCCAGCGTACCCTTGGCCGACATCTCGTTCAAACGCAGTACCCCGGTGGTGGTTTCTTCGGTCACACCGATGATATTTTTCAGGCGGCGGCTGTAAAAGGTGGGGTCCATCGCCAACTTGGCTTTGATGGAGTTGAACAGACAAATTTCTTCTTCGCTGCCTGGATTGGCCAGCAAAGAAATATCTTTTTCAGCCTTGGTACCCAGGTGCATCAGCAACGTGGCATCACCGCCGTCGTCCAGAATCATGTTCGGGCCTTCTTCAGGGCTACCTTCTGCGCCGTTGAATTCAAAAATACGGTGGGTAAAGTCCCAGTAATCAGCCAGCGACTCGCCTTTGACGGCAAACACAGGTGTCCCCACAGCCGCTAGAGCAGCGGCTGCATGGTCTTGTGTCGAGTAAATGTTGCATGATGCCCAGCGCACTTCAGCGCCCAAAGCTTGCAGGGTTTCAACCAGCACGCCGGTTTGGATCGTCATGTGGATAGAGCCGGTGATGCGCGCACCTTTGAGGGGCTGCGCAGTGGCGAATTCATGACGCATGGCCATCAGGCCCGGCATTTCGGTTTCCGCAACTTTGAATTCTTTGCGGCCCCAGGCGGCTAGAGAAATATCAGCAATCACATAGTCAGAAAATGGCGCGACAGCGGCGAGTGTAGGTTTAAGGACGGCGTTCATACGGTTCTCCAAAATCAAGAAATGACATCAAACATCAATTGGGCAAAATGGCCACGTTCGCAAAGCAAGATTGAAGGGGGAGTAAAAACGCACCCGGCCAAAGAGCTTTGCGGGTGAGCGTGGTTGCAAGTTAAATCTTGAGCCTAATCCACATGCCGTGGGTTGCAACGCTCCTCAAGAACTTTCCATTGTACATACATGCGACACTTTCGTGATGCATCCCTTAAATACCTGGTCGCAAGAGGCTAGAAGCCGCATCAAAGGCGTTTTTACTGACATTGACGACACCTTGACCACTGACGGCGCAATCACGCCTGATGCGCTGGCTGCGCTGCATGCGTTGAAGGCACAAGGCTTGAGCCTGATCGCCATCACCGGCCGCCCGGTCGGCTGGAGTGCGCCATTTGCGAATGCTTGGCCAGTCGATGCAATTGTGGCTGAAAACGGCGCTGTATTGCTTCAAAATATCGATCAAAATGACCTTTTACCCAATGAATACGGGCGCATACAGCTATTAAAATCATATCTTCAAGATAAGGCAACACGTAGCCATAACTACGCGCGCATGCAGACCATCGGTCAACGCATTCTTCGCGAGCTGCCCGGCGCACTGCTGGCCCAAGACAGCGCCGGGCGCGAGACCGACATGGCGATTGACCACAGTGAATTGACGCACCTGCCGCCAGAGAAAATCGCCCAAGTAGTCAGCATCATGCAGGCCGAGGGCATGACGGCCACCGTCAGCTCGATCCACATCAACGGCTGGTTTGGAGCACACAACAAGCTGGTAGGCGCGCGCTGGGCGGTGCGCGAACTTTATGGCTGCAACCTAGATGAAGAAATAGACAATTGGGCATTTGTTGGCGACTCCACCAACGATCAGCTGATGTTTGAAGCCTTCCCAAATTCCGTCGGCGTGGCCAATGTGCGGCGCTTTGAAGCGCAGCTTACACATTTGCCGCGCTACATCGCCCATGGCGAACGTGGCGCGGGGTTTGCTGAAGTGGCAAGAGCAGTCATATCTGCTCAAACCAATTAACAAGCCTTCAACCATCCAAGTTTCTCAACCAGCACCGCCTCGCGCTTGAAGGTGTCTTGTGCAAACTTCAAATACGCCGCCGAGCGCACGTACATCGGCTGCACATCGTACTTGGCCAGCGCGGTTTTGTTACTTTCCATATCCATCACCTGCTTGAAGCTGTCATGCAAGCGCTTGACGGCTGCTGGCAGCGTGTCGCGCGGTGCGGCAATGCCGAAGGGCGAGTTTTGAACCATGTCCAGCCCGAGTTCTTTCGGGGTGGGCGCATCGGGGAACTTGGACAAGCGCTCGGCACCCCAGGTGTTCAGCACCCGCAGCTTATCAGCTTCAACCTGCGGCTCAAAGCCTGTCGAATCAGCCGCCGCCATGATATTGCCACCCAAAATCGACTGCATCAAATCAGCGCTGCCCTTATACGGTACGTGCAGCAGCTCAAGCCCCAACTTTTGCGCAATCAGCTCCATCGTCAAATGCGGGCTGGTCATAATGTGTGTCGAGCCATAACTCAGCTTGCCGGGTTGGCCTTGGCCCAGCCAACAAAATGCGTCCAGGTTTTAAGCGGTGAATCAGCGGGTAC
>JBBAPP010000066.1:5183-9539 GCA_040400775.1 Polaromonas sp.
CGCGCTGCCGGTGCTCTTCATGCCGACGCAGCAGGTTGGCAAGAGCAATGAGCATATTCGCTACCCCGGTACACTCACTTTGAGCGCGCACACACTGATCAGTGTGTGGATGGAGCTGGGCGCTTGTGTGGCGCGAGCGGGCATTAAAAAACTGGTGCTGTTCAACAGCCACGGCGGTCAGGTCAGCGTGATGGATATCGTGGCGCGAGACCTGCGCACGGCACATGATTTAATCGTATTTTCAAGCAACTGGTACACATTGCCGCTGGGCGATGAGGTGATGCATTTGTTCACGCCCGCCGAGCACCGCTTTGGCATCCATGCGGGCGATATGGAAACATCGATGATGCTGGCGCTTAGAGAGAAATATGTTGATATGAAACACGCGCAGCACTTTCATACCCAGGCTGAAGAACGCGCTAAAACCCATGCGATTTTGGGCAACGGTACAACCGCCAAACTTGGCTGGCAGGTCCAAGACTACAACCCCTATGGCGCTGCGGGTAACGCCACTTTGGCCACCGCTGCCAAAGGCCACGCCGTTATCCATGCGGCCGGCCTGCAGTTGGCGCTGCTCTTGCAAGAGATCAGCAGCCTGCCTTTGTCCACTTTAAACCCACAGCCCAACCATTCTTTATGAGCGCCTTGCTGGATCTGCGTGGTATTGATTTTACTGTCCTTTAGAGTTTTATACTAATAAATACAGGCGTAATATGCTACTTAATTAATAGCGCATCAAACGCGCTCCAATACGCCTCTTAAAGCGTTGCCGGTATGCGTCCCCAGCTTGACGAGCGTTTCTGGCGGCGCAGCAGCCACGACCATACCACCCGCGTTGCCGCCGTCAGGCCCCAGGTCGATCACCCAGTCTGCCTCGGCAATCACGTCCAGGTCATGCTCTATCACCACCACGCTGTGGCCGCCATTGACCAGGCGGTGCAGTACGTGGATGAGCTTTTCAACGTCGGCCATGTGCAGGCCGACGGTGGGTTCGTCAAGCACATACAGTGTGTGTGGCGCTTTTTGGCCACGCCGGGTGATGTCGTCGCGCACCTTGCTCAGTTCAGTGACTAATTTAATGCGCTGCGCTTCACCGCCGCTCAGAGTAGGCGATGGCTGGCCCAACGTGAGATAGCCCAGCCCGACGTCTTTCAGCAATTGCAGCGGGTGGCCGATGCTGGGCATGGCGGAGAAGAACACCACCGCCTCATCGACCTCCATCTTCAGCACATCGCCAATGCTTTTACCGCGCCAGGTAACCGCCAAGGTTTCAGGATTAAAGCGCGAACCGTGGCAAGTTTCACACAGCACTTTGACATCCGGCAAGAAACTCATGCCGATGGTGCGAACGCCTGCACCTTCGCAGGTCGGGCAGCGGCCTTCTCCGGTGTTAAAACTAAAGCGCCCGGCTTGGTAGCCCCTGGCTCTGGCCTCTAAGGTATCGGCAAACAGTTTGCGAATCGTGTCCCAAAAGCCAATATATGTCGCTGGGCAGGAGCGCGGTGTTTTGCCGATGGGCGTTTGATCGACTTCAAGCACGCGGTCGACCACCCGGTAGCCTGTAATGGCCTCGCAGCCGACCCAGGCCGGGTGCCTGCCTGCATCGTCTGAGTCGCGACCGGCTTTTGTGGAGCGCTGCATAACGGCGGCATGGACATTGGTGAGCAGCACGTCACGCGCCAAGGTAGATTTGCCGGAGCCTGAGACGCCTGTTACTGCGACCAAGCGGTAAAGGGGTACGTCAATCGTTACGTCTTTGAGGTTGTGTAGATCGGCCTTGGTGACGGTTAGCCAGGAGGTGTGTTTGCTGGTTGCTTGTGGCGCTGCGTTGTGGGCAATGCTGGCTGAGGCTGCGTTGGCTTTTAGGGCCGCTGCTTTTAGCTTGGCTTGTTTAGCCTTGCTGACTGGCTTGCTTGGGGCCGCTGAATGGGGGTCAGAGCCCAAATCCGATGGGGCTTGCGCGTCTTGGTTGGACTGTTTCGCGGAATTGGGATCTGACCCCAATTCGGCTACGGTTTCTCGCCTTGCGTGTAATGGATGAATCAGTGGATTGGCTAGGTAGCGGCCCGTTAGCGAATCAGGCACCGCAGACAACTGCGCCGCACTGCCTTGCGCCACCAAACGCCCACCGCGCTTGCCCGCGCCGGGGCCAATGTCGATGATGTTATCGGCGCGGCGAATCGTGTCTTCGTCGTGCTCCACCACCACCAGCGTGTTGCCGCGCTCGCTGAGCTTGCTGAGCGCGTTGAGCAAGATAGCGTTGTCACGCGGATGCAGGCCAATCGTCGGCTCGTCCAGCACATAGCACACACCTTGCAGGTTGCTGCCCAGTTGCGCAGCCAGTCGAATGCGTTGCGCTTCACCGCCTGACAGCGTGGGCGCGCCGCGGTCCAGCGTCAGGTAGCCCAGGCCCACGTCTTCCAGAAACTCGAGGCGTGACTTGATCTCGGGAATCAGGTCGCGCGCAATGCCTGCCTCACGCCCCAGCAGCGCCAGCTTTTCAACCCAGGCGCGAACGTCGGTGACTGACAAACGCGCGATGTCCGATATGCCAACGCCAGCAAATTTAACGGCACGCGCCTGCCTGTTCAGTCTGGTACCTGCGCAGCCCGGGCAAGCCGTGTCGAGAACATCGTCAACTTCCGGCTCTGCAAAGCTCTGCTCGCGACCCTTGTGGTCGTCATCGCGTACCGAATCGTCAAATACCTTGCGCTGCTCTTTGGTGAGCTTGACGCCGGTGCCCACACAGTCAGGGCACCAGCCGTGCTTGCTGTTATAGCTGAACAGTCGCGGATCCAGCTCAGGGTAGGACGTGCTGCAGACCGGGCAGGCACGCTTGGTGGAAAACGCCTCTAACTTGCCGATGGCTTGGGTCGATGTGCCTGCCAGCATTGCGCCCTGCAAGCCGTCCAGCGGTGCCAGCACATGCACCTGGCCTTTGCCGTGTTGCAACGCGACGGTCAGCGCCAGCCGTAAGGCGGCTTCGTTTTTCGGGTCGATATGCAAACTGGCAATCGGCAGCTCTACCGTGTGTTCTTTAAAACGGTCAATCCGCGGGAAACCGGTGGTCGGCAAAAACTCGCCATCAATCCGCAAGTGCGTGTAGCCGCGCGGCCGGGCCCAGTCAGCCAGCTCGGTGTACACCCCCTTGCGCGCAATCACCAACGGCGCGAGCAAACCGATGTGCTTGCCGCGGTAGTTTTTTAACAGTTGTGCTGCGATGCTTTCCGGGCTTTGCGGCATGACGGCGGCATCGTCTTTGGTGCAATGCTGAATCCCCAGCTTGACGTAGAGCAGGCGCAAAAAGTGCCACACCTCGGTGGTGGTACCGACGGTGGATTTACGCCCGCCGCGCGACAAGCGTTGCTCAATCGCTACCGTGGGCGGTATACCGTAGACCGCATCGACTTCGGGGCGGCCTGCCGGCTGCACAATACTGCGCGCATAGGCGTTGAGCGATTCAAGGTAGCGGCGCTGACCTTCATTGAACAAAATATCAAACGCCAGCGTGGATTTGCCCGAACCCGAAACACCCGTGACCACATTGAATTTGCCACGCGGAATATTGACCGACAAGCTTTTGAGATTGTTCTCTTTGGCGTTGACGATTTGAATATCGTTTGAAAAAGTCGGCCGGGCTTTCCACGCTTTGGGACGCGGCTCTTCAAGGCTATGGACTTTGTTCATGACTGCTTCGTATTCGCGCAGCGCCAATCCGGTGTGCGAGGTCGGGTGCTCACGCACCTGCTCAGGTGTGCCTTCAGCCACTAACAGGCCACCGGCCTCACCGCCTTCAGGGCCGAGGTCAATGATCCAGTCGGCAGAGCGAATAACGTCCAGGTTGTGCTCAATGACAATGAGCGAATGGCCGGCTTCCAGCAGCTTTCGCAACGCGCGCATCAGCTTGGCAATGTCGTCAAAGTGCAGGCCGGTGGTTGGCTCGTCAAACAAAAACAGCGTGCCTTTGCTGGGGTTGCGCAAGGCCAGCGCTTGCTTGCTGGCGCTACCTGTTTTGCTGGCCTCGGCTAAAAACCCGGCCAGCTTCAAGCGCTGTGCTTCGCCGCCCGACAGTGTCGGCACGGGCTGACCCAACTTGACGTATTCCAGGCCCACATCAACAATGGGCTGCAAGGCCCGCACCACTTCACGGTCTTGCGCGAAGAGCTGTATGGCTTCGCTGACGGTGAGGTCGAGAACGTCGGCGACGTTCAAAGTGCGGGGACTTGATGCGGGGAGAAATTTGGGGTCAGAGCCCACATCGGATTGGGGCTGTTGCCCGATAGATGCACCGCGCGCCGAATTGGGATCCGACCCCAAATTTCCAGACCCCATCGTTTTTAGGCTTCTTCTCTCTAT
>JBBAPP010000066.1:9639-11868 GCA_040400775.1 Polaromonas sp.
CGCTGCAGCGGGAAATCGATCGTGAGGTTTTTCAGGTTGTGGTCGCGCGCGCCTTCCAGAATCAACCGCGGCGTGTTGTCTGTCACTGGGCGCTTAAAACCCATGCCGACTTGCTTGCGCGCGCCCAGGTAAGCGCCCGTCAATGTATCGGCGTGTTTCAAATCTTCAGGTGTGCCGTCAAACACTATTTGCCCGCCCTTCTCACCGGGGCCAGGGCCCATATCAATCATGCGGTCTGCAGCCAGCATCACGGCGGGGTCATGCTCGACCACCACCAGCGTGTTGCCTGCATCGCGCAGGCGGTGCATGGCTTGTGTGATGCGGTTCATGTCGCGTGGGTGCAGGCCGATCGAGGGTTCGTCGAGCACGAACAAGGTGTTAACCAGTGACGTACCCAGCGCCGTCGTCAGGTTTATGCGCTGCACTTCACCGCCCGACAAGGTGCGGCTTTGACGGTCCAGCGTCAGGTAGCCAATGCCGACATCACACAGGTATTTCAGACGTGTTTGAATCTCTTCAAACAATAACTTGAGGGCTTTTTGCTCTGCATCGTCACCCACCGCAGCCAATGACAGGCTGGCAGAAAACTTCTGCAGCTTGTCAATCGGCAAGCGCATCAAATCATGCAGGCACAGGCCGGGCATGGCCTCAAGTTGGGCGCGTGTCCATTGCACGCCCACTGGCATAAAGCGCTGTGTGGGCACAAGTACCGCGTCGGCGGCGGCTTTAGTGCCAAGCCGCCACAACAGGGACTCCAGCTTCAAGCGTGCGCTGCCGCAGGTACCACAAGGCGTGTAGCTGCGGTACTTGGACAGCAGCACGCGGATGTGCATCTTGTACGACTTGCTCTCCAGATATTCAAAAAAACGCTTGATGCCAAACCAGTGCTGGCTCCACTTGCCGTTCCAGTTGGGCGAGCCATTGATGACCCAGGCCTGCTGATCGGGCGTCAGCTTGTACCAGGGCGTGTCGCGCGGTATGCCTGCGGTTTCGGCGTGGCGCATCAAATCGTCTTGTGCTTCTTTCCAGGCTGGGGTTTGCATGACCTTGATAGCGCCGGCGCGCAGCGTGAGCTTGTCGTTAGGGATCACCAAGCCGTAGTCAACCCCAATCACGCGGCCAAAGCCTTTGCATTTTTCACACGCGCCCATGGCCGAGTTGAACGAAAAGAGTGAGGGCGTTGGGTCGGTGTAGCGGGTGTCGCTGTCGGGGCAATGCAAACCTGTGGAAAAGCGCCACATCTGTTCTTCCTGTGAATTGGGGTCGGATCCCAATTTCGCTGAGCTGACTTGATTTACGCTTGCGATCAATCCGAAATTGGGCTCTGACCCCGATTTAATCGGTGCTACCTGATGCGCTGAACTTTGCACATAAACATTCAGCCTTCCACCACCACGCTTGATGGCCACTTCAATGGCTTCAACCGCACGCGCTTTTTCAATCGTCTGAATGCGAAACCTGTCCGCTACGACATCTAGCAGCATGTGCGGCCCAGCGGCTGTGGCGACTTCACGCTGTGTATGCACACGGGTAAAACCACTGGCCGATAGCCACTGCTCCAGTTGCTCTGCGCTGGTGTTGCCTGGCAGCTCTACCGGGAAGGTCATGACCACTCTTGAGTCGGTATCAGCAGTTCTCGCCATCAACTCCGCATAAATCGACTCGGCTGTATCATGCCGCACAGCTTGAGCGGTTTGCTTGTCAAACAGTTGGGCTGAACGGGCGTAAAGCAGCTTCAAATGGTCGTTCAGCTCCGTCATGGTGCCGACGGTAGAGCGCGAGCTGCGCACCGGGTTGGTCTGGTCAATCGCAATCGCCGGTGGCACGCCTTCGACCTTGTCGACCGCGGGCTTGTCCATGCGGTCTAAAAACTGCCGGGCATAGGCTGAGAAGGTTTCTACATAACGCCGTTGGCCTTCAGCAAACAAGGTGTCAAACACCAAAGACGACTTGCCCGAGCCACTTGGGCCCGTCACCACCGTCATTTCGTTGGTTCGGATGTCCAGATCAATATTTTTAAGGTTGTGCTGGCGCGCGCCGCGAATGCGGATGGTTCCCTGAGACATGAGTGAATGCTTTCCTGAAAAGGTCAAACATTCTAGGCACCCCAAGCTGCCAAGCCGTCTTTGTGGTTATCCAAGAAAAAGCAGTTGGATGTTCCCGAATGTGCCCGGCTCGGCGCGTTTAGCAAGGCGGGACAACGACGCGGGCTTTTGCCCGCTAGGCGGA
>JBBAPP010000067.1:0-4940 GCA_040400775.1 Polaromonas sp.
ACACCTAACAAGCGATGCAGCCTGGTACTGCTGGTGGTGTACTCGAGTTGCGGGTTTTTGCCGGGGAAGACGATGTCTGCTGCGCCAAATGCTGCTAACGCGCATTCGTGAAAGCCACTCAAAATCAATTTCTTCTTGCCTGGGTAATGGTTGATGTCGCCCACTGCAAAAATACCGGGGACGCTGGTGGCGAACGTCTCAGTGCCCACTGCCAGCTGTTTACGGTTCATGGCCAGGCCCCAATCGGCTATCGGGCCTAGCTTGGGTGACAGACCCAGGTACACCAGCATCGCATCGAGCGGGATAGCTTGGGTTTGGCCATCAACACCTGTGACTTGCGCTGCTGTTAATTTGCCAGCTTGCTCGTCAAAACCTGTGACTTGGCCGACCCTGAGATGCAGGGCTTTGGCATCGCTCAGCGCGTGGATTTTAGCTACCAGTTCAGGCGCGGCTTGGTAGACATCACGGCGGTGTAGCAGGGTGACGCTTTTGGCTTGGTTTACGGTGGCCAGGTCAATGGCGCATTCAAGTGCTGCGTCTTCGCCGCCCACGACAAGGATGTTCTGGCCTGCTGTGGTTTCGGGCTGTGAATGGTAGAAAAGCTGCGCGTTTTCAAACTTGCTTAAGCCGTCAAGCTTCAGCAACTTGGGCTGAAACGCACCCACACCTGCGGCAATGATGATGACTTTGCAAATGAATTGCTGACCTTTGGAGGTATCGACCTGAAAACGGCCATCGGGCAGTTTGCCAACCTGACTGACCACTTGGTCCAGGTGGAACGCAGCGTTGAAAGGTTTGATTTGCGCCAACAAACTGGCCGTTAGCGCACGGCCTGTGGTGCGGGGCGTGCCAGGTATGTCGTAAATCGGTTTGTCGGGGTAGAGCGCAATGCACTGGCCGCCAGGGGCTGGAAGCGCATCAATGACCTGGCATTTTATTTCTAGCAGGCCGAGCTGGAAGACCTGAAACAAGCCAACTGGTCCGGCACCGATAACTAGCGCATCTGTTTCACTGGACATGGCATGTTTCCAATCAAGAACACCGCAAAACTGGCTTTGCCAGGCTGCCAGCGTTGTCCCCTTGAGGGGGGGTGCTACACGCAGTGCGCATCCGGCAGGGGTGTTAGCGAATTAATTCCGCTAGCTTACCGGTCTTGTCCTTCCACTCATCCGCATCCGCAGGCGGTGCTTTGCGCTTGGTGATGCTTTTCCACCCTGCGGCGGCGCTCAGTTCAACATTCAGCTTGATGAAATGCATTTGGTCTGCAGGCACGTCTTCTTCAGCGTAAATGGCATTGACTGGGCATTCAGGGATGCAAACGGCGCAGTCAATGCACTCGTCCGGGTCAATCACCAGCATGTTGGGGCCTTCGCGAAAGCAGTCGACCGGGCAAACGTCAACGCAGTCGGTATATTTGCAGCGGATGCACGATTCAGAAACGATGTGGGTCATGAGGTTATGGGCTGGACTTATGTTGCGTGTATTTTAAAGGCTTTAAAGCACCAAGGCTGCGCCCGAGGTTTTGTGGCTGGCTGTGTCTACCAGTATCAACGAACCCAGTCCGCGCGATTGCTTGTAGGGCAGGGCGGCAATCGGCTCTAGCAGCGCCAGCTCCACCACGCCAATCGCATTGGCATCGAGCTGGCTAGCGGCTGTGCTTTCTAGCGTGTTGATGTTGATGTGGCTGACAATGCGCTTGATTTTGGCCTTGACCCAGCGGTGACCATGCAGCGCCCAGTAAATTCGGCCCGGGATGAGCGGCTCTTCGTCCATCCAGGCGACGGTGGCCGTGATCTCGCGTGTACCCGGAAGAAGGCTAGGAAAGTTGCCATCTGGCGATGACGGGCCGCCCCTGAGCGCGAGGGTCCCCTCTGGGGGCAGCGCAGCACGCGTAGCGGCAAGCGTGGGACTCTGCAAAATCCAATCGCCGCGTGATACGTCAAGTTCGCGGTCCAAAATAATGCCTGCACTATGGTTGGCGGCTACGTTTTTCGGCTGGCGCGCATGGCTTAACACCTGGGCGATGGTGGCGGTTTTGCCGCTGGGCATGACGGTGATTTCAACACCGGGTTGTGCGTTGCCGCTGGCGATGCGGCCCCAGAAGATGCGGCGACCTTGGCTTGTGTCTGCACTGGATGAAAATTTCTCAACCCACTGGACTGGAAGTGCAAACGGCTGTTGGGTGTCGGCCGGTGTGCTTGACAATTGCTCTAATATTTGTAGCAGGCTACGCCCGCTGTAATTGCACCAACCATGGTTTTTATCCACCACATTGAAGCCAATCAATGCCGAAATAGGGACTATCGTGTTGATGGGAATGCCTGCATCACCGGCAAACTGCGTGAGCGCCGCGCTGATATTGGCAAATGCCAATGCCGGGTCTGCTACTGCGTCGAGCTTGTTGACGGCAAAAACAATCGCCGGTACACGCAGCAAATGGACCAGCAGGCTGTGGCGGCGGGTTTGCGGCAGCAGCTCGGGCAAGGCAGCTTGCCAATTCAGCTTGGTGGCGTCAACCAGCACCACCGCCGCGTCTGAGCTGGATGCGGCAGTGACCATGTTGCGGGTGTACTGCTCATGGCCGGGCGCGTCGGCAATGATGAATTTGCGCGCCGCGGTGTTGAAGTAACGGTACGCCACATCAATGGTGATGCCTTGCTCACGCTCGGCCTGCAGGCCGTCGGTCAGCAGTGCCAAATCGGTTTGCCCACCGCGCTGCACGCCTGCCAGTTGGTCTTGCAGCACGGTTTTGCTGTCGACCAGCAAGCGGCCAATCAAGGTGCTTTTTCCGTCGTCTACGCTGCCGCAGGTGACAAAGCGCAGGGCGGCTCGGGTGTCTTGTTGGTCTGTGACGTGTGGGGTAGCCGAGGCGATGCTGGTAGTGTTCATATCGGTGCGTGTAGGTGAAATGTCTTTTCAAGCGGGGGCCGCGGATCCGGCTTTGCCGGGCCCAGGTCCACGCCCTCTGGGGGGAAGCGGGCAAAGCCCGCCCGGGGGGCGTCTAAAAATAGCCTTCTTTTTTACGTTTTTCCATGGATGCGTCTGACGTCTTGTCGTCCATCCTTGTTGCGCCGCGCTCGCTGACGTCGGCGGCCAGCGTTTCCAGCACCACATCAGCGGCGTTCAGGGCTGGGCTGCTGACCGGGCAGGTGCAGGTGATGTCACCGACAGTGCGAAAACGCACCGTTTTTTCAACCGCGGTTTCGCCTTCTTTAAGCGGCGTCAGTTCAGTCACCGGAACCAGCAATCCTTTGCGTTCCACCACGCTGCGCTGGTGCGCGTAGTAAAGCGATGGCAGTTCGATGTTTTCACGGTCAATGTATTGCCACACATCAAGCTCGGTCCAGTTGCTGATCGGGAACACACGAAAGTGTTCACCGGGCTGTATGCGGGTGTTGAACAGCGTCCACAGCTCAGGGCGCTGGGCTTTGGGTTGCCACTGGCCAAAGGCATCACGGTGCGAAAAAATACGTTCTTTGGCACGCGCTTTTTCCTCGTCGCGACGTGCGCCGCCTATCAGCGCGTCAAACCTGAATTCATCAATCGCCTCCAGCAGCGTGACCGACTGGTGCACGTTGCGGGACTCGCCGGGGTGGCTTAGGCGCACCGTGCCGCGCGCCATCGAATCTTCAACACTGCGCACGATCAAATTAGCGCCGAGTTGCTTGGCGCGGTAGTCGCGAAAGTCGGTCACCTCATGGAAATTGTGGCCGGTGTCGATCATCAGCAGTGGGTAGGGGATGTTTCCCGCAGCGAAGGCTTTTTCGGCGCATTTGAGCAATACCAGAGAGTCTTTGCCGCCTGAAAAAAGCAGGGTAGGCCGCTCAAAAGCAGCTGCGACTTCACGCAGGATGAAGATCGCTTCTTCTTCAAGCGCATCAAGGTGGGCGTTGCTTAAAACCGTGGGTTCAAGCGAATGGTCGGCTCTGGCGTTCATGCGTTGACTTCTGTTATTTTGATGCGTGACAAGGATTCATATTCTGATGGTTTGCCGGGGGGATCTTCAGTGACATGCAACCCACACTCTTTGGCACTTTCTTGCTCCCACCACCAGCGGCCCGAGCGAAAGTCTTCACCCAGCGTCACGGCGCGGGTGCACGGCGCGCAGCCAATGCTGGGGAAGAATGCGTCATGCAGCGGGTTATACGGGAGGTTATGGGTGGCGATGAAGTGCCAGACATCGCCATTTGTCCAATCAGCCAACGGGTTGATTTTGGCGCGTTCTGGTCCAGCCTCGATGGCGTGTACCTCCGCGCGTGCATTCGATTGTTCACGGCGCAGACCGGTGATCCAGGCTTTTTTACCGGCCAAAGCGCGCGCAAGCGGTAGCATTTTCCGGAAATCACAGCAGGCCTTGCGCAGCGTCAGGCTCTTGTACATCGCATCTTTGCCGTTGCTGGCTACAAATTGCTCAGCCACCGCAGCGTCAGGCTGGTACACCTCGACCTGGACGCTGTAGCGCGCTTCAAGCCTGCCGATCAATGCCAGCGTTTCGTCATGCAGCAGGCCCGTATCCAGCACAAAGATACTGGATGCCATGCCAGTTTCGGCTATCAGGTGGGTCACCACCATATCTTCAGCGCCCAAGCTCGAGGCTTGCGTGATTGGTAAATATTGCGCAGCGGCGGACTGCAGCAGTGCTTTGCTGGCCGCCAGCTTTTGTGCAAAGCTGGCGGATGGTTTGGCGTAGAGGGAAATAGCGCTCATGCTGGCAGAGCTAAAAAATGTGGTCGCGTCTGCACCGCATCACCTTGGTAGGCACCTACGTCGTAAGCCGGGTGGGCATTGAAGACGCGGCTGGCCACATCCATGTCCTGGTCATCGCGTAGCACAGCACTGGTAAAGCCGCTGCGCTGCATTTGCGCGAGTTGGTCAATCAAAACATCGCCTGTGGCCACAATCTCGCCTTTAAAACCCAACCTGCGGCTGAGCAAAAACGC
>JBBAPP010000067.1:5040-7092 GCA_040400775.1 Polaromonas sp.
GAACCCAGGCGGCGCAAGGCGGCGATGAAAGTTTCCGGCTGATTCGCCAAACGCTGGTCACGGTAGACGTCCAGTACGGCCTCAATCACATCCGGTACTTCAGCCGCTGAAAACGACGGGCCCACCACTTTGCCCAGCGCGGGGGTGCCCGACAGCTTGGAGCCATCCGAGCCGCCCAGCGTGATCTGATACCACTCCTTGCCGTCCTTATCAACGCCCAAAATACCGATGTGGCCGCTGTGGTGGTGGCCGCAAGAGTTAATGCAGCCGCTGATGTGCAGATCAATCTCGCCCAGGTCGTGCAGCTCATCTAAATCTTGATAGCGGCGCGTGATGGCTTCAGCCAGCGGCAAACTGCGCGCATTGGCCAGGCTGCAAAAGTCACCGCCGGGGCAAGCAATCATGTCCGTCAGCAGACGAATGTTGGGTCGTGCAAAGCCAGCTTTGCGCGCAGCCTTCCACAGCTCGGGCAGTTGGTCGCAGCGCACCCACGGCAGCACCAGGTTTTGGTCGTGCGTGACACGCACTTCACCGGCTGAATAGTGGTCTGCCAAGTCAGCAGCCAAGTCAAGCTGGTCAGCCGTTGCATCACCGGGGGCTTGGCCCAGGCGCTTGAACGACAGCGTGACGATGCGCAAATCCGGATTTTTGTGCGAAGCCACGTTTTGCTGCAACCAGCGGCCAAATTCCACGTCGTCTTCAGCCGCGGCGCGCAGGATGTTGGCGATTTTTGCTTCCGCATCACTGCGGTTGCAGCTTAAATCAGGTGCGACAAAGGACGCGCAAACGCGGTCTAGTTCAGCCTGGGTGATGGTGTGCGGTGCACCATCGATACCAAGAATGTCTTGGTACTCGGCTTCGACTTGGTCAACGAAGGACTGGCCTTCGGCCTTGACCAATATCTTGATGCGCGCCTTGTAGATGTTGTCACGGCGGCCAAAGCGGTTGTAGGCACGGACGATGGCTTCCAGGTAATTCAAAATTTGGTGCCATGGCAAAAACGCACGAATCGTGGTGGCTAAGATCGGTGTGCGACCCATACCGCCACCGACCAGCACTTTAAAACCCAGCAAACCGTCGTTGTTTTTGACCATGTGCAAGCCGACGTCATGCCAAGCCGTAGCCGCGCGGTCTTCAAGCGCACCCGTGATCGCGATTTTGAATTTGCGTGGCAAAAAAGCAAACTCAGGGTGCAGCGTGCTCCATTGGCGCATGATTTCAGCAAACGGGCGTGGGTCAGCCAGCTCGTCCACTGCAATGCCAGCACGCTCGTCGCTGGTGATATTGCGGATGCAGTTGCCACTGGTCTGAATGCCGTGCATGTTGACGCTGGCCAGCAAATCCATCACGTCGGCCGATTTGTCTAGGGGGATCCAGTTGTACTGCACGTTTTGGCGGGTGGTGAAGTGGCCGTAACCTTTGGTCAGGTTGGTTTTGACTGACTTGCCAGCCGGTAATGGGATGTCACCCAACTTGTCTTGTGCAGCCTGTGCATCATTGAACAACGCTGCATTCGGCTGGTCATAGTCACGCGCAATTTTTGCCAGCACCCGCAGCTGGGCAGTGTTCAGCTCGCCATACGGCACAGCCACCCGCAGCATGGGTGCGTAGCGCTGCACGTACCAGCCGTTTTGCAGGCGCAGCGGGCGAAACTCTTCTTCAGGCAGCGTGCCTGCTTGCCAGCGGCTGAGCTGGTCGCGGTACTGGTGGGCTCTAGCCTGAACAAATTGGCGGTCGAAGTCGGTGTATTGGTACATAGTTAAGTTAGATAGCAATCAATTTGAGGCCGGCATATCCCAGCAAGACGGACAGCAGGGAGCGAATCACCCGGTCAGGCGTTCTTTTCATCAGCACCGTGCCCAGCCAAATACCAGGCAATGAACCAGCCAATAGTTTGGCCAGCAGCAGCCAATCTACCGAGCCAATCGATGCATGGCCCAAGCCTGCAACCAACGTCAGCGGTACGGCATGGGCAATATCTGCCGCGACAATGCGCGGCAGCGGCAAGGCGGGGTAGAGCAGCATCAGCACGATCACGCCAATCGCGCCTGC
>JBBAPP010000067.1:7192-11790 GCA_040400775.1 Polaromonas sp.
GCAGCGGCAAGGCGGGGTAGAGCAGCATCAGCACGATCACGCCAATCGCGCCTGCACCCACCGATGTGATGGTGACCAGTGTGCCAATCACCGCGCCGAACACCACAGGCAATGCCCAGTGACGGGCTTGCGTGGCTTGACCCAATTGTTCAGGGGAAATACCAGCAGGTGACGATTTGCCGCGAACAGCTTTGTACAGCGTGGCTGCCGCTGTGAGCAGTAGCGCAACACCCAACGTGGTCGTCATGATGGCTTGTGTGCTGGGGTTGGCGGGACCGAGCTGTTGCAAGGTGTACAGCGTGACCAGGCAAGCCGGGACACTGCCTAAAGCCATTTGGCCCACCACGCGCCAATCAATCAAGCGCTGACGTGCCAAGTTGACGCTGCCGCCCAGTTTGGTAAACGCGGCAAACAGCAGGTCCGTACCAATCGCCAAGTGTGGCTTGATGCCAAAGCCAAAAATAAGCAGTGGCGTCATCAACGAGCCACCGCCCACACCCGTCAGCCCAACCACCAAGCCAACGGCAAAACCCGCAAAGATATAAGCAAAGGATGAAACCAACAGCGGGGTTATTTCAGACATAAGCGCAGACTGTAATAGCTGGGCTTGGCAAAACAAAATACAGTTTTGTTCTTCGCTTATGCGAATATGCTTATCTATAAAAACGCATAAGAGGTATAAAAACCATAAAAAAAGCATAAAAAAAGCAGGTACTCAGCCTGCTTTTTTAAACGCTGAAAAAGGTGCCCATTACTTTTTCTTGGAAACAGCTGCTTTGTTGAGGCTGGTCGTCCACTTGGTTGAAAATGCCTGCAGGTCGTTCAAACGCTTCAGCAGGTCGGCACCCAGCGATGTCACGATGTAGCCCGACGTACCGTGCGTCATCAAGCCTGCGGCGCGCAGTTCTTTGATGCGGGTGTTCAGCGTGTTGGGGGTGATGCTGCCGACGCTGTCTTGCAAAATGCGGAAGGTTTGGGGGTGACCGTCTTTTAGGGCCCACATTACGCGAATGGCGTAACGTGATTCCAGCAATTCAAACAACTGGCCAACCGCTGCGGATTCTTTAGCGCTCATCAAGTATCTCCTCTTGTCAAAAATATAATTTCATTATTTGGTCACAAACTAACCTTCAGCACAAGCCTGTCCCTCAATATAGCGCAATTTTCGGTTTGCTACAAGTTTTATAGCTATGAGCGCTAATTTACATTGGCTTGCAGTAAGAAAAGTCCATAGAAAAACGCCTGTCGGTCATGCCGGTAGGCGTTTTTTCTGGATATTTAGCTGTTTTCGCGTTAAAGCGTGTCAATAAAACTACGCAATTTGTCTGAGCGCGATGGGTGCTTGAGCTTGCGCAGTGCCTTGGCTTCTATTTGGCGAATCCGTTCGCGCGTCACATCAAACTGTTTGCCAACTTCTTCCAACGTGTGGTCAGTTGACATTTCAATACCAAAGCGCATGCGCAGCACTTTTGCTTCGCGTGGGGTCAGGCTGTCCAAGATGTCTTTGACCACATCGCGCAGGCCGGCCTGCATGGCGGCCTCCAAAGGGGCGGTGTTGGCACCGTCTTCAATAAAATCGCCCAGGTGTGAATCGTCGTCATCACCAATTGGCGTTTCCATCGATATGGGTTCTTTCGCAATCTTCATGATTTTGCGAATTTTGTCCTCCGGGATCTCCATTTTCTCGGCCAGTACGCTAGCGTCTGGCTCAAAGCCAAATTCCTGCAGGTGCTGACGCGACAAGCGGTTCATCTTGTTGATGGTTTCAATCATGTGCACCGGGATGCGAATAGTACGCGCCTGATCCGCAATGCTGCGGGTAATTGCCTGGCGAATCCACCATGTGGCGTAGGTTGAAAATTTGTAGCCCCGGCGGTACTCAAACTTGTCGACGGCTTTCATCAGGCCGATATTGCCTTCCTGAATCAGGTCCAGAAACTGCAGGCCGCGGTTGGTGTACTTTTTTGCGATGGAAATCACCAGGCGCAAGTTGGCCTCGATCATCTCCTTTTTGGCATCCCGCGAGTTGGTTTCGCCTTCGTTCATGCGCTTGTTGATGTCTTTGAGGTGCGCCAGTGGCACCACTACACGCGCCTGCAACTCGCCGAGTTTGGTTTGCAGCTCTTGAATCGGCGGAATGTTACGCGCCATAACGGTGGACCAAGGCTTAGCAGATGCGACTTGTTTTTCAACCCATTTCAGGTTCAGCAAATTGGGCGGGAAGTCTTTGATAAAGGTCTCTTGCGGCATACCGCATTTTTCAACAATGATGCGGCGCAGCTCACGCTCTTTTTTGCGCACGTCCAGCACCTGGCCACGTAGCAAATCGCAAAGCTTTTCAATGGATTTCGCAGTAAAACGCACGGTCATCAGCTCTTCGCTCAGCAGCTTTTGTGACTTCATGTAGGTCGGTGTGCCGTAGCCTTCTTTGTCGTAGGTTTTGTGAACCTTCTCAAAATGGACCGCGATTTTTTCAAAGCGGCTTAAGGCCTCGGTTTTCAACTCTTCGAGCTTTTTGGTCAGCGCCTTCGAGCCGCCTTTGCCGTCGTCATCGTCTTCTTCGTCAAACTCGTCAAAATCTTCTTCGGCCACATAGTCGTCGGCCTCATCGGCGACGGTGAAGCCGTCGACCACGGTAGAAATAACAACCTTGCCTTCACGGATGTCTTCGCCCATGCGCAAAATTTCAGCAATCGTTGCGGGTGACTCAGATATGGCTTCCATCATCTTCATCAAACCGCCTTCAATCCGCTTGGCAATTTCGATCTCGCCTTCACGCGTCAGCAGCTCAACCGTTCCCATCTCGCGCATGTACATGCGAACCGGGTCCGTGGTGCGGCCAAACTCGCTGTCAACAGTGGAAAGCGCCGCTTCAGCGGCTTCTTCAGCTTCTTCCTCAGTCGATCCTGCTGGCGCGTTGCTGGTGATCAGCAACGATTCGGCATCGGGCGTTTGCTCGTACACCGCCACGCCCAAGTCATTCAGCGTCAAGATCACCGCCTCAAGCGTTTCGGCATCAATCAGCTTGTCGGGCAGATGGTCAGAAATCTCGCCGTGTGTCAGGTAGCCGCGTGTTTTACCAAGTTTGATCAGCGCTTTAAGGCGCTGGCGGCGCTTCAAAATGTCTTCTTCGCTTAGCACTGTCTCGTCCAAGCCAAACTCTTTCATCAAGGCGCGCTCTTTTGCCTTGCTGATTTTCATCCGCAGAGGCTTTACTTTTTCAGTGGTGTCGGCAATGGGCGCTTCTTCAAACTCGGCAACAACGTCGGACAGGTCTTCATCACCAACACCTGCCGATGTAGGCTTGCGACCACGCTTGGCGCTACCCGCGTCGGCATCTGCCACTTTAGCTGGGCGGCCAGGTTTCTTTTTCAAAGCCAGATCAACTAAGGGATTGGCTTCAGCAATTTTTTTAATAGGCACTAGGGAAGCTTTCTTCGGGGACGTTACGGATTTGTCGGACTTTTCAGGCTTGTTCGCAGTCTTAACTGACTTAACATTCTTAATTGGTTTGCTTGGTTTGCTTGGTTTGATTGGTTTAACTGGCTTAACAGATGCGGAGACTTTTTTATCAATCGGTGCTGATTTTGTCGTTTTGGCCGCAGCTTTAATCGCTGGCTTGACGGCTGGCTTTTTTGTTGTTTGCAAAGGCATAGCAGGTCTCCGATGGCCAAAGATTTTTATTGACAGGGCAGCAACATGCCTTTTGGGCGTTGAAACGCAAAAAATGAATGCAGATCATGACGGGCACAAGCTGTTTGGGCGAACATTTGGTGTGCAGTCCTTGCGGTGCGGTGGCCAGCTCATGGTGATGCGTAATTTCCGCTTTGCGGAAGGCCGATGCCGGAGGTGCTGCTGTCGCGCTTGCGGTGTCAACACGGATTATACCCTAATGCCTGTTTTTTAGGCGATGGCAGATGAAAAATAAAAGATGCGGACTTATTTCTGAAGATTGCTGACCAACTCTTTGTAGCGCTGCATGGCCACTGGGTCGGTGGCGGCTCTCAAAGCCAAAGCCTTCATTTCTTGCTGTCGGTTGAGCTTGAGCAACTGGTCAAGGATGCTGCGCACCTCGTTCCAGTCACCCTCAATGCCATCGGGGATTTGTGAGATTTGGGCAACCGCATGCGCCTCTTGCGCATGGCCGCGCAAGCCTTCGCGCAGGGCGGCCCAGGGCTGTGGACCATAGTCGTGAAGTTGGCTTTCCAGCCAGCCAAACAAGGGGCCATTCGGCGCTGGCAGAGCGCACAGCATGTGGTGCTCTTGGCTGGTCAATTTGTCCCAGCTTTGCGGCTCGGTCAGCAGCAGGCGCAGCACGCGGTCTTCACGACTGGCGGGCAGCAAGCGGCCGGCTATGCGGCGTGAAGGTTTCGTGACGATGGTGATCGGCGACGAAAAATCAGGTTCGGAACTTGAATAATCCAACTCCTGATTGCCGGGGTAGCCTGCTGAATCTGCGAAGTCTGAAAGCGGGTCATGGTCACTACTTTCACCTGATTTAGAGGGTATTTTCTGGCTGTAGCCTAATGAATTCGGGCGGGTGTAGCTATTTTTTTTATAGTTTCCAGGCTTGCTGGCAGGTTGCCACAGCTCAAGCA
>JBBAPP010000068.1:0-11764 GCA_040400775.1 Polaromonas sp.
GGAGGCGCGCAACTTCAACGGATCGTTCAATCTGCAACGCCGGGCTGAAGAGGTGTCCGTGGCGGAGTATATTGCGCTGGCCCAGACGGCTTAAATTGCTATAAAGATAGCGAGCTGTTCGCCTGCGTATTGATGGCTTCACATCCTGATCCGGGATACAAGAAAGCCTTCAAACAATACGTTTGAAGGCTTTTTGTGTGTCCCATCGGGTCAGGCTGCGGCCAACCAGTAACTCGAGTTGAAAGGGCTGCTCATGCGCAGCGCTAACGGTGACACGTCCAGCAGTTTGTCGGTAGGCATGGCTTCTTCGCCGTCTGCTGTTACCACTTGAGCCTCATTCGCCCGTTCCCCTTGGCTATTGTCTGGGGATCGGGCTACAGAAAAGAATAGAAGCACCGGAACGGAATCTTTCGATCCGCCCAGTAGTCGGCTGCATCCCTGAAGATGTCCAGCAGTTGCTCACGCGCCTCTTTGTCAAACTTGGCGTGCGCAGGAATTTGCTCCAGCACGACGATAAAACCAGGCTGCGGGCCTGATTTATGAACCAGATCCGTCAGGCAGTCATACAGCGCGTCGAAGTTTTTGCCAAAGTGGGCAGGAAAGGTGTACTGGGCGGCAACCATGTCCAGAATGTCTTGCTTGCTCTGGGCGCTGCTCAGGTTGGCGTACAAGAAATGCTGGTTCAGCTGGGTGGCCGCGTCTTGCAACTCTGGCACACGAAAAGCGCGAATCGATTGCACGATGTTGGGACGAATTCCTTTTAAGGGCATGTCAGTATCCTTACGAAGTGGTGTGTCCATCTCCGTGTTTCTTTCTACAAAATGATCAAAACTCAAAATAATTACCTGTCTTGTTTAACTGGCCTTTTAAGGCCGACTACTGGACAATCTTGCGAAAGCTAGCGTAATGGTCATGGGTGTAATAACACGCCTCGGGTGCAGCCGGCTGGTAGCCGCCACACACAATGCGCAACGCTCCCCGCGTGCGTTCACCAGGAGTTTTTACAGTGTATTCACGGTAAAAACCACGATTTTGGGCAGGAAGAATTCTTTCCCGATTACCAAAAACTGAACCATCTTTGTCATACTTGAACGGACCACCCGCGTAAATCAACTTCATCATGTCTTGGCCTTGGGCGGGCAATTGCGTCTGCGCTATGGTGTCAATGGCATTGCTTGGCAAAAGGCTTTTACTATGCACCGAACCCGCGCTTGCCAGTATCCAGCCCAAAGAAAGCACACCAACCATCAGGGCAACTTTTGCCAACTTTTTAGCCAGCGACCCATCCCACGTGCAGAACATGAAAAACCTTTTCTCGATCCAAGAGTTCCACAAAACTCGGTACTTTATGGGGTTAACCCTTAAAATACAGACATTCTAGTGTGCCGCAAGTTGAAAAAAAACGCAATAGCTTGCTGAAAATAAAGGCAGAAAAAGTGCGGCTTTTATCTTAAAAAGTTAGTACTAGCTATCTAAATAAGCCCTATCTTGCAGCGTTTGCATCGGCAACTGTCAAGGCTGTCATATTTACAATTCTGCGTACGGTAGCGCTGGCTGTAAGAATATGCACAGGTTGTGCCGCACCCAGCAGAACAGGGCCAATGGCAATATTGCCACCAGCGGCTGTTTTAAGCAGGTTGTAGGAAATATTGGCTGCGTCGATGTTTGGGAACACCAGCAGATTGGCGTCACCTACCAGCACGCTGTGCGGCATGATCGCCTCCCGCTGCTTGCCATCGAGCGCCACATCACCGTGCATTTCACCGTCTACCTCCAGCCATGGCGCTTGCTCGCGCAGCAATGCCAGCGTTCGGCGCATTTTCACCGCGCTAGGCTCGTTGCTGCTACCAAAATTTGAGTGAGACAACAGCGCAGCCTTGGGTTTGAGACCAAAGCGCATCATCTCTTCTGCCGCCAACGCGGTGATTTCGCACAGCTCTTCGGGTGTCGGGTCGTAGTTGACGTGGGTGTCCACCAAGAAAATTTGGCGATCAGACAATAACAAGCCGTTCATACACGCATACACCGGCATGTTTTGTTTTGTGCTGTCTGCGCCGCCAGGGTGTTTGCCGATGACTTGGTCAATGTAGTGCAGATGCGTGTGGGTGGTGCTCCACGTGCCGCAAATCATGCCATCGACCTCGCCCTTGCGCAGCAACATGGCGCCGATCAGCGTCAGGCGGCGGCGCATTTCGATTTTGGCGGTTTGCACCGTGGTGCCTTGCCGCTCGGTCATGCGGTGGTAAGTCTGCCAAAAGTCGCGGTAGCGCGAATCTTGCTCTACGTTGACCACGTCGTAGTCCAGTTCTTCTTTTAAGCGCAGACCAAACTTTTTGATGCGCTCGGCAATTACGGCCGGCCGGCCGATCAAGGTGGGGCGCGCCATGCTTTCATCGACCAAAATTTGTACCGCACGCAGGACGCGCTCATCTTCGCCCTCGGCAAAAGCCACCCGCTTTTTGCTGGCACGTTTAGCTGCGTCAAAAATAGGCTTCATCATCGTGCCCGACGCGTAGACAAAGTTTTGCAGCCGCGCCCTGTAGGCTTCCATGTCGGCAATCGGGCGAAGCGCCACGCCGCTGTCAGCCGCTGCTTTGGCCACAGCGGGTGCAATCTTTATCATCAAGCGCGGGTCAAATGGCTTGGGGATCAAATACTCTGGACCAAAAGCCAGCTTCTCACCCGCATACGCGGCAGCCACCACCTCGCTTTGCTCGGCTTGTGCCAGATCGGCAATCGCGTGCACGGCAGCAATCTCCATCTCAATGGTGATGGTCGACGCGCCAGCATCCAGTGCGCCCCTGAAAATGTATGGAAAGCACAAGACGTTGTTGACCTGATTCGGGTAATCGGTGCGGCCAGTCGCGATGATGGCGTCGTCCCTCACGGCTTTTACGTCGTCGGGGTTGATCTCGGGATTCGGGTTAGCAAGAGCAAAAATAATCGGCCTGGAAGCCATTTTTTTTACCATGTCTTGCTTGAGCACGCCGCCTGCAGACAAGCCCAAAAAGATGTCTGCACCTTCAATCACGTCGCTCAGTGTGCGTGCATCGGTATCTTGCGCAAATTCGATTTTGTCTTGGTCCATCAGCTCGGTACGCCCCTGGTACACCACACCCGCCAAGTCAGTCACATACACGTTGTCACGGGCAATCCCCAATTTTAAAAGCAGGTTCAAACAAGCCAGCGCCGCAGCACCCGCGCCCGACGTGACCAGCTTGACTTGCCCAGGTGCTTTTCCCACCACTTTAAGCGCATTCAAAATCGCCGCACCGACGGTGATGGCTGTGCCATGCTGGTCATCATGAAAGACCGGAATCTTCATGCGTTTGCGCAGCTCGCGCTCTACATAAAAGCAGTCTGGCGCCTTGATGTCCTCTAAATTGATAGCCCCGAATGTAGGCTCAAGTGAGGCAATGATGTCGACCAGCTTGGCGGGGTCTTTCTCGTCAATTTCGATGTCAAAAACATCCACGCCGGCAAACTTCTTAAACAGAACCGCCTTGCCTTCCATCACGGGTTTGGAGGCCAACGGGCCAATGTCGCCCAGGCCTAAAACGGCGGTTCCGTTGGTGATCACCGCTACCAGGTTGCCGCGTGCGGTGTACTTGAAGGCGTTGTTCGGGTCTTTGACGATTTCTTCGCACGGTGCTGCCACGCCGGGCGAGTAAGCCAGCGCCAAATCGCGTTGGTTGGTGAGCTGTTTGGTGGCGGCTATCGCCAGTTTGCCGGGGGTTGGGAATTCATGGTATTCCAACGCGGCCAAGCGCAGTTCAGCGCGTTTGTCAGCAGTGTTCACAGGGGTATTTGGCATGGGAATCAGTTTTTCGGCGATGACGATCAACAGGGCGTCAGTTTTGACAGGTTTGCGATTGTAGGTCGATTGACGCGGCTGACCTATTTGCGCATGCTGTGTAAAGGCGACTCTCAACGGCAACACGCCCCGCTGAAGTGGCCTGCACTACAATTTATCTTTCACGTAAAAAGACCGCAAGCCATGCCCACGTTCAATGATCGCCGCTGGGCAGTGGCGTTGCTTTTCATCACGCCCGCGCTCTGGTCGGTCAATTACCTGGTGGGTCGCATGGCACCGGGGGTGATCGCGCCGCACATGCTGGCATTGGTGCGTTGGAGTTTGGCGGGTCTGGTTTTGTTGGCCTTTGCCTGGCCGGAGCTGCTGGCCAAACGTCGCTTGCTGTTTAAAAACGCTTGGCACTACTTGGTGTTGGGTGCTTTGGGCATGTGGATTTGTGGTGCCTGGGTGTACATCGGCGCGCGCTCGACCAGCGCCACCCATATCGCACTCATTTACGCGTTATCACCAGTTTTTATTGCCTTGATCTCCACCTTCTGGCTGCGTGAGCGGCTGGGGTTGTGGCAATGGCTAGGCATAGCGTTGGCTTTTGTCGGGCTGATCCACGTGGTGATCAAAGGGCAATGGCTGGCGCTGGCGCAGGTCAAACTGGTGGTGGGCGACCTCTGGATTTTGGGCTCCACCGTCAGCTGGACGATGTATTCAATATTTCAAAAACGCTGGCCAACCGATTTCAGCCCGCTGGCGCGGCTGGTATTGATCATTAGCGGTGGGGTGTTGCTGTTGCTGCCATTGACGGCCATCGAAGCGGCCTCAGGCCTGCCCATGACCCAAACTTTATGGGGTTGGAAGTCGCTGGTCCTAGCGCTAGCTGCCGGCTTGGTACCTGGAGCCGGCGCTTACCTGGCCTACGCGACGCTGCAAAAAACACTGGGCGCAGCGCGCGCCGGGCTCACACTGTACCTGTCGCCCCTGTATGCGGCGGCGGTTGCCGCGCTGGTACTGGGCGAGCCCATTGCGTGGTACCACGCCATCGGCGCAGCAGTGATATTACCGGGCATATTTCTGGCAGCGCGACCTGCCACGCACCGGGTCAAGCCGGGGCGCTGAGCCTTTTACAAGTTTTTTCAAACGTACCATGCCAGCGGCGGTTGTGCCGCTTGGCGTTGCCAAGCCGCTTTGGGAGCCGCACTGGTAGGCAAGAAGCGGGCGTAGGCATTTTCTGGCTAGCAGTACAGTTTTAAACTGCTATGCAGCCGCCGTAAACCGGCTCCGCAAATAGCCTATTATTTTGTCGGAATCGTAAAGCCACTGGCTGTTGCTGGCCGCGTCAGTGATCCTAAGGCAAGGTACTTTGGTCTGGCCGCCTTCCCGGGTTAGCGTGTCGCGGTCAGCGCCTGGTGCTTGCGCGTCAATGCGCTGGATGTTCAGTGACAGGCGGGCCATTTCTTGTCGCACTTTTATACAAAAGGGGCAGGTTTTAAATTGGTACAAAGCCAGGCTTTGGCATTGCTGGTCAACGCTTTGTTGTGCGGCTTCCGGACGAACCATGCTTTTGGGCTTGGTCAGTTTTTCCTTCAGCAACATCACCGGGCCAAGGATGATGCGCAGGCTTTTAAAAAAGTAACGAATAAGGATTTTCATAATTTAAATTTGTTTAAGTTTTCGCGTAATTACCCGCGCATCAAAGCCTCAATCTCATCCG
This sequence comes from Polaromonas sp., assembly GCA_040400775.1. Taxonomy (GTDB): domain Bacteria; phylum Pseudomonadota; class Gammaproteobacteria; order Burkholderiales; family Burkholderiaceae_C; genus Polaromonas. The sequence goes on from JBBAPP010000068.1 coordinate 5,520, forward strand.
CCCCCACTGGCACGCCGCGCGTCATCAGCTCACAGCCTTTGGCGGTGACCAGCGCATCGTCTTCAATCCGGATGCCGATGTTCCAGAACTCTTTCGGCACGCCTTTGGCGGGGCGCACGTAGAGGCCGGGCTCTATCGTTAGCACCATGCCGGGGCGCAAAATACGGGGTGGTTTTTTCATGACCATTTCGCCTAGTGGGTCGCGCTCTTGGCGTGGCTTGCTGCCGGGTTCGGTGTAGTCGCCGCAGTCGTGCACGTCCATGCCCATCCAGTGGCCGGTGCGGTGCATGTAGAACTGGCGGTACGCGCCGCTTAGCAGCACGTCGTCAACACTGCCGTGTTTCTTTTTATCCAGCAATCCCACGTCAAGCATGCCCTGCACCAGCACCCGGGTGGCGGCATCGTGTGGATCAGTAAAGCGTTTGCCGGGCTTTGTCTCTGCTATAGCGGCCTCTTGCGCGGCCAACACAATGTCGTACAGCGTGCGCTGGGCTGGAGAGAATTTGCCGTTGGCTGGGAAACTGCGGGTGATGTCACTGGCGTAGCCGTCGAGCTCGCAGCCGGCATCTATCAGGCACAAGTCGCCAGACTTCAATTCAGTATCTGCTGCGCGGTAGTGCAGCACGCAGGCGTTCGCGCCCGCCGCCACGATGCTGGTGTAGGCCGGGTACTGCGAGCCATGACGGCGAAATTCGTGCAGCAGTTCGGCCTCTAAATGGTACTCTCGGGGGACAGTCAAAGGCCGGCCACCTGTGACGGGCTGGCGCAGCATGGCGGCGCTGGTTTGCATGGCGCGGATGTGCGCCCCAGCGGAAATAGCCCCGGCGCGCCGCAAAATTGCAATTTCATGCGCATCCTTGATCAGCCGCATTTCGTCCAGTACTTTGCACAAATCATGCTGGCTTTGCGGGCATTCCGCGCCGTAGCGGATACGCGCCCGGACTTTACCTAACCAGCCGTCAACTTGCGTCTCTAATCCTTTGTGGGTGGCGAAGGGGAACCACACGGCGGGTTGATTGCTGAGCAGTGAAGGCATTTGTGCATCCAGCGTATCGACGCTAAAGGCCTGGTCAACCGACAGCGTTTGAACGGCTGCATGGGGGCCCAAGCGGATCCCGTCCCAAATCTCGCGCTCCAAGTCTTTGGGACGGCAAAACAATGTGGTTTTGCCAGTTGCATCAATCAGCAGCCAGCCGCCGGGCTCGGTAAAGCCGGTCAGGTAATAAAAGTAGCTGTCGTGCCGGTACGGGTAGTCACTGTCGCGGTTGCGCGGTGCTTCAGGCGCAGTCGGCAGCACAGCGATGCCGCCACCAGCGGCTTTCAGGGCTTTGGCGACAAGTGCGCGGCGTTTTTGGTAAACAGTCAGGGTCATAAAGTGTTTCAGGTTCGGTTTAATTCTGCCAAACGTTCAGGCGTGCCCACATCCGTCCAGTCGCCGGTGTACAGCTCAGCACTGACTTGGTGATTGTCCATCGCCGAGCGCAGCAGTGGCGCCAGTGCGGCTTTTATCCCCTGCGGGTTGCCGAACGGTAGCGCATCAAAAAAAGCTTTGCGGTACAGCGCAATGGTACTGAAGGTGTAGCGCGGCTGCTGGCTGCCAGCGGGTAAATTCAAGGCCAGCCCATCAGCGCTTAAGCCAAAATCACCGTTCAGGTTGTGCGCCGGGTTGGCCACCAGCCACAGGTGGGCCAATTTGCCAGAGCCATTAAAGCGCTCAACCGCGTCTTGCGTAAAGGCAAATCCGGGCGTGAAGACATCACCTGCCAGCACCCAAAAAACATCGCCCAGCAGCGGTAGCGCCCGTGCAACACCGCCAGCAGTCTCCAGCGCGCTGCCAAAATCAAGGCCTTCATGTGAATATGAAAATGATAGCTGTTTGCGCATGTATTGATTGGTCTGAAGGCTGATTTGATGCTCAAAATGAGGTGCAAACTGCTGTCCAAGCCAGTCTGTGTTGACGACCAATCGGGTAAAACCGCCTTTGGCCAAAGCCTGAACATGCCAGTCAATCAGCGCTCGGCCACGCACCTGTAATAGCGGCTTGGGCGTGCCATCAGTCAGCGGTCGCATGCGCCGCCCGCGCCCAGCGGCCAAAATCAGCGTGGAGATGGTCATTTAAAATATTTATCAGGGTTTTCCATAAATGGACTTGCAAAAATACTGCAAACGCAGCTATCCTTAATCGCCTATTTTGGCGTTAGTTTTTTATGATTTGGAATTACTTATGAACAAATTGCTCTCAAGTCTCGCTTTGGTAGCGCTTGCTATGTCTTCAGGTGCAGCTTTCGCTGGCTCACATGCTGGCGCGCCCATGGGCGACAAAAAGATGGAAGAACTCAAGGCCGCTTGCAAAAAAGCCGACCCAAAGATGGACGATAAAATGAAAGCCGAATGCAAGGCACTGGAAGCCAAGAAGTAATCAGGCTTCAAGCAGCGCCAATAGAACGGGCCTACATGGCCCGTTTTTTTTCGTCCGTCTTTGAGCGTTCACGGCGGTGATAGTCTGTGCACCCCCGCAGCCACGCCGTCGCGCTATGTCTATTATTGGTCTGTATTCAAGTGCCTGTCCTGCTTGCAGCTATTTCAGTTGCCCGTCATGTTCCAGCTTTAGCAAATGGATGCAAGCAGCTTTTGAATCCACAGCAATGGATGGTTTGCGCAGTGCAAAAACCTCATCCCGTAAAATCGCTTTTTGCTTTAAACCCCCATCACTTTAGACTGCACCCACATGACTGCACCGGCTGACAACACTTCTACATTGATGGCCAGCGCCATCCGTGCCCTGGCGATGGACGCTGTGCAAGCCGCCAATTCTGGCCACCCCGGCGCACCTATGGGTATGGCCGACATGGCGGTTGCGCTGTGGGGTAGCCACCTCAAGCACAGCCCGCACAACCCGCACTGGTTTGACCGCGACCGTTTTGTTTTAAGCAACGGCCACGGCTCGATGCTGATTTACGCGCTGCTGCACCTGACAGGCTATGCATTGCCGATGAAAGAGCTTAAAAACTTTCGCCAATTGCACAGCAAGACGCCCGGCCATCCAGAAGTAGACGTGACCCCCGGTATTGAAACCACCACCGGGCCCCTCGGTCAGGGCCTGACGAATGCCGTCGGCATGGCGCTGGCTGAAAAGCTGTTGGCCAAAGAATTCAACCGTGAAGGCCACACCGTGGTGGGCCACCACACCTATGTCTTCATGGGTGACGGCTGCCTGATGGAAGGTATTAGCCATGAAGCCGCAGCCCTCGCAGGCGCGTGGCGTCTGGGCAAGCTGGTGGCGCTGTACGACGACAACGGCATCAGCATTGACGGCCAAGTCGCGCCCTGGTTTATCGACAACACGCCGCTGCGCTTTGCCGCCTATGGCTGGAACGTGACGGGCCCGATTGACGGCCACGATGCCGCCGCAGTTTCAACCGCCATTGGTGCCGCCAAAACCAACCCAGACAACAAACCCACGCTGATCGTTTGCAAAACCCATATCGGCAAGGGCAGTCCGAATCGCGCCAACACCGCCAAAGCGCACGGCGAGCCGCTGGGCGCGGAAGAAATCAAGCTCACACGCGAAGCGCTCGACTGGCCGCACGCTCCGTTTGAAATGCCGGATGACGTGCGCCACGCATGGGACGCCAAAGCCAAAGGTCTGGTGGCTGAAGCCGCCTGGGACGCCAAGTTTGCCGCGTACAAAGCAGCCTACCCAGAGCTTGCACAAGAACTTAGCCGCCGCATGAAGGGCGACTTGCCCAAGCAGTTTGACCAACTTGCAGTCGACACCATTTTGGCTGCGCACACCAAGGCTGAAACCGTCGCGTCGCGCAAAGCATCACAACTCGCGCTGGAGTCTTTCACCGCTGGCCTTCCTGAAATGCTGGGCGGCTCGGCTGACCTGACGGGGTCGAATTTGACCAATACCAAGTCAACGCCCAATCTGCGCTTTGACATGCATGGCGAAGTCGTGTTGACCCCGAACGCTGAAGGCGTGAGCGCCGGTGGTCGCCACATCAATTACGGCGTGCGCGAATTCGGCATGGCTGCCATCATGAACGGCGTGGCGCTGCACGGCGGCTACATCCCCTACGGCGGTACGTTCTTGACGTTTAGTGACTACTCACGCAACGCCATCCGCATGGCGGCGCTGATGAAGCTGCGCGTGATCCACGTTTTTACCCACGACAGCATTGGTTTGGGCGAAGACGGCCCGACACATCAGTCGATTGAGCACGCCGCCAGCCTGCGCTTGATTCCAAACCTCGACGTCTGGCGGCCAGCTGATACGGCTGAAACCGCTGTGGCCTGGGCTGTTGCATTGCAAAACAAAACCAAGCCAACCGCGCTGCTGCTCAGCCGTCAAAATCTGCCCTATGCGCCCAAAGACGATCTGGGTCAGATCAGCAAAGGTGCGTATGTGTTGTCAGAGCCCAGCGAAGTTGGCCTGAACAAAAAAGCCCAGGCGGTGATCATTGCCACCGGCTCTGAAGTGCAGCTGGCACTGAAAGCGCAAGAGCTGCTGGCGACTTTTAAAATCGCCGTGCGCGTGGTGTCCATGCCCAGCAACACCACCTTTGACAAACAAAAAACCGCTTATAAAACCGAAGTGCTTCCCGAAGGCATTCCGCGCATTGCGGTGGAGATGGGTGTGACCGACGGCTGGTGGAAGTACGGCTGCGCAGCAGTGGTCGGCATCGACAGCTACGGCGAATCAGCGCCCGCGCCTGTGCTGTTTAAGCATTTTGGGTTTACGCCTGAAAACGTGGCGGACACGGTACGCAAGGTGCTCAAGAAGTAATCAATAGGCTGGCAAGTCAATTTTCATTTTTAACCTCAACAGAAAAGACATCATGGCAATCAAAGTAGGTATCAATGGTTTCGGTCGTATTGGGCGTAATGTCCTTCGCTCGGCAGTGCAGAACTTCAGCGACATTGAAATCGTTGGCATCAACGACCTGCTGGAGCCCGACTACCTGGCCTACATGCTGCAATACGATTCGGTGCATGGCCGCTTCAAGGGGGAGGTATCGGTGGAAGGCAACACCCTGATCGTCAACGGCAAAAAAATTCGCCTCACGCAAGAGCGTGACCCAGCGGCACTCCAATGGAATGAAGTTGGCGCCGATGTGGTGCTGGAATGCACCGGCCTCTTTTTAGACAAGGCAGGCGCTGACAAGCACATCGCTGCGGGCGCAAAAAAAGTCATCATCTCGGCCCCGTCCAAAGACGACACGCCGATGTTTGTCTTTGGTGTGAATGACAAAACCTATGCTGGCCAGGCCATCATTTCCAACGCCTCTTGCACCACCAACTGCCTGGCCCCAGTGGCCAAGGTACTGAACGACAAATGGGGCATCAAGCGCGGCCTGATGACGACGGTACACGCCGCCACAGCCACCCAAAAAACAGTCGATGGCCCGAGCAACAAAGACTGGCGCGGCGGGCGTGGCATTCTGGAGAATATCATTCCGTCCAGCACCGGCGCAGCCAAGGCCGTGGGTGTGGTGATTCCCGAGCTGAACAAAAAGCTGACGGGCATGTCGTTTCGCGTCCCCACCTCGGACGTGTCAGTGGTTGACCTGACCTGCGAGTTGAACAGCGCTGCCAGCATGGCTGAAATTTGCGCTGAGATGAAAGCGCAAAGCCAGGGCGCATTAAAAGGCGTCTTGGGCTACACCGAAGACAAGGTCGTTGCCACCGACTTCCGGGGTGACACCCGCACCTCGATTTTTGATGCCGATGCATCGATTGCGCTCGACAGTACCTTCGTCAAAATCGTTGCCTGGTACGACAACGAATGGGGTTACTCGAACAAGTGCCTGGAGATGGTTCGGGTAGTAGCAAAGTAGTTGCACGCTTGTGAATTGACGGCGTGAACCAGCTCCGGCTTCGCCCCGTTAGCCCTGGCATCTGTCGCGTGCTAACCAGCGAGGGTCTGCACGTCGGTAACCTCAAACTAATTGGCAGCGTGTGGAAGTTCAAGGCGATTGGAGTTGACGCATCAGGCCAGGTCATCCCCGGCGGTGGACCTTTGACGGATAGACACAATACGACTTTTTCGGTGCTTGATGAGGCGCTGCTGAATGTTGTTTTAGGCTTTAACGGCTGATTTTGAAGTTTTCAGGTATCGAAAATAGCTTTAGCCCAATAGCCCAATAGCCCAATAGCCCGACACGCCAATAACACTAGAATCTGCCGTTCAAGTATCTTGCCGTTTGTTGCCATTAAATGCAAGCCAGCCTAGCAGCAGTGCA
>JBBAPP010000069.1:0-11572 GCA_040400775.1 Polaromonas sp.
AACGCGCTTTAGTCGTCATTAAAATCTTATTGTATAGAAAATATGTCTATAGTGGCGTGCGTCAGATTGCGCGTTGTTAACTCGACCTACTGCTTCACCGCCGACCAGTTGATGTAATGGGTTCGGTTGAGCGAATGGCTGGGCTGTATTCAATGATTGTCGAAGTCGTTGTATGGTGTTCCTAGGGCTACCGCGACATACATTTCAAGTACCGCTTGTCGAAGCGGATCTGATTCTTCTACAAATCGTAGATCCATTTCACGTATCCTGGCTTTAGCAGCAGCAAATGCAGTTGCGAAGACTGGGTCTTGAATAAGTTGATCTCTGGAGCCTTCAGTCTTGTATGTTGCCTTTAGAAAACCAGTGGTTTCGCGTGCCAGCCTGAACGCAAACGCAGCTTGTTTATGGCTTGCGCCAAGGCTTCCATGGCTTTGCATTCGTGTGCGAAGCTTATTGCTTCGCCCTACATACAGATGTTTGTCGCCTTCAGTGAATAAATAGACCCCAGCATTTGGCAGGCCAGCAGGAATTTTGATTGGCTTTCTTGGCTGTTGAGTTATCAGGCGCGCAAAAGATGGCTGAAGGGATTCAACGACGTGTGTGAAGGCAGGGTGTAAGTTCATACGGTCAAACTCGAAGCATGTCGCAAGGCGCTGCGGCATAAATTGGCGTAATCGACTAAATGATCTTGTATTTGACCGCTTCTTGAATGAATGGCTTGCTTCATTAAGCCAGTTGCTCTCATGGCTACACCGCCCCCCGCGCAGCCTGCAACACGTCCCGAGTCATCAAAGCCTGCCTTCGCGCCGCAACGGCAAAATCATCGCCCGACGAGGCATACAAAATCGCCCGCGATGAGTTGACGATGATGGGCGCACCGGGGCGCCAGCCGGCTTTGACCGTAGCCGCCGCATCGCCGCCCTGGGCACCCACACCGGGGATCAACAGCGGCAAGGTGGGAGCGACCGCGCGCACGCGTTCGATCTCTGCCGGGTATGTCGCGCCGACCACCAGGCCGAGCTGGCCGTTGAGGTTCCACGGACCTTGCGCCAGCCGCGCGACGTGTTCGTACAGCAGCGGCTGGCCTTTTATTGACGCCAGGCGCTGGTTTTGCAAATCATCACCACCAGGGTTGGATGTGCGGCAGAGCAAAAACGCGCCTTTGCCATGATGCTTTAAATACGGGGCCACCGAGTCAAAACCCATGAAGGGTGACAGCGTGACGGCGTCAGCTCCGTAGCGCTCGAAAGCCTCGATGGCGTACTGCTCGGCGGTGGCGCCTATGTCGCCGCGCTTGGCGTCCAGAATGATCGGCACATTCGGTGCGGCTCGGCGCATGTGCGCCATCAGGCGCTCCAGCTGGTCTTCGGCGCGGTGCGCGGCAAAGTAGGCAATTTGCGGCTTGAAAGAGATCACCAGGTCAGCCGTAGCGTCAACAATCGCGGCACAAAAGTCATAAATCTTGTTGCTGTTACCCTTGAGCTTGCCGGGAAAGCGCGTTGGCTCCGGGTCCAGGCCGACGCACAACAGGGACTGGTTTTGTTGTTCGGCTGTGCTCAGCATGTCTAAAAAGGTAAGGGGCGTTGCTGACATATTCATATGGCTATTGTAAGAAGCCGCAGCATCCATCTTTTTTGAAATCCATGACCCACCATGCAACTTAGCCGCAAGCAACTCGTCCTCGTGATTCTTGTGACCCTGAGCTGGGGGCTGAACTGGCCGATGATGAAGATGGGCGTGACGGGCTACCCGCCGCTGACTTTTCGTGCGCTCTGCTTGTGGCTAGGCGTGCCAGTGCTGTGGCTGGCGCTGCGGCTGATGAAGGTGCCGTTTTATATCGCCCGTAAAGACTGGCGCGAGCTGTTCTGGCTGGCGCTGACCAACATGTTTGTCTGGCATGTGCTGATTATTTTGGCTGTGAGCAGGCTCAGCAGCGGCCGGGCGGCGATTTTGGGTTACACACTGCCGATATTTTCAGCATTGCTGGGGGTGGCTTTTTTTGGCGCGCGCATGCGGTCTGTGCAGTGGCTGGGCGTGGGCGCGGCGGCCGTTGGCGTGTCGCTGCTGCTCTTTAATGAGCTGACAAATTTTGCTGGCCAGCCGCTGGGCGTGCTGATGGCCCTGACTGCCGCCGCTGTGTGGGCGCTGGGGACACAAAAGCTGCGTGCCACCAGCATCGCGGCCAGCACGCTGACGCTGTCGTTCTGGATGACGCTGATGGCCGCCGTGGTGTTGACACTGTTGAGCATCGTTTTTGAAGTCAAGCAGTGGCGCCTGCCGCAAGCCAGCAACTGGGTGGCTATTTTGTACAACGGGGTGCTTATTTTTGGCTTTACCCACGCCGCCTGGTTCACCTTGGCCAGAGACCTGCCACCCGTGGCGTCGACGCTAAGCACCATGATGATACCGGTGCTGGGCGTCTTTTTAGGCGCGCTGTGGCTGGGGGAGGTACTGCATTGGCAAGACTGGGCAGCGGTTGGCCTGATGGCGGTGGCGATTTCTACCGTGTTGGTGCCTGGCGGTCGCAGATCGGCTTCATGACGGGTTGAATGCGTTTAGGTAAGGCTGAGTGCCAGACACACATCGTCCCAGGCCTTGGCTTTTTCCAGCGGGTTGCGCAGCAGGTAAGTCGGCTCAAGGCTGATGATGCAGCGCTGGCCCTGCACCGCATGCACTTGGCCGCGAAGCTTGGCCGGTGGCTCGGTTGATTGCAGCAGCGCCTGGGCGGCCAGACGACCCAGAACCAGCACGACATCGGCTTTGATGCTGGCAAATACTGGCTGCATCATTCCGGGCAAATCGCCACCTGCGCTGTTGGCAGCACTTCTGACCAGCGGCAGCAACAGTACCGCGCCAGCCGTGTCTAGCTTGGCGGCTCGCAGCATGTTGTCCAGCAGCTTGCCTGCATCGCCCTCTAGCGGGTTGAAAGCGCCTTGCAATGCGCTGGCGGGCGCTTCCAGCAGCACCAGCCAGCGGGCGGCGGTGTGATGCGCAGTACCCGCATACAGCGTTTGCGCCGCGCCCACGCGCCAGGCCGAGCTGCTTGCAGAGACCTCAGTCTGCGCTACTAAGGGGGTTGCTTGTACAGCTTGTTTGTGGGTATAAAAAGGGGTTTTAGGCGAATAAATACTGGCGCTAAATGCTGCGCTATGAATAGCACTTTCAGGTCTGGTTGGAACGCCTACTTGCACCACGGGCGCTTCTGGTGTCGCCTGCGGCATGGGCTGCCAGACCCGCACGCCCATCTCCCGCAGCATCGCGCGTTGGCGTTTGTCCATCACCATCATGGCGCTGCACCTGACAGCCGAAAGCTCATCACTACCGCGTCTTCCCGCGCAGAGCTGCCGAGCAAGCTGGTGCCACCTTCTGGGTAGTAGCCTTTGCGTAAACCGACTTCACGAAAGCCGTAGCGTAGGTACAGCGCTTTGGCATGCCGGTTGCTGACGCGTACCTCCAGCCACAGCCACTGTGCGCCCTGGCCGCGCGACCACAGCGCCAGCGCGTCCAGCATCAGCCGGCCCCAGCCTTGCAGCTGGTGCGTGGGCGCAACCGTGATGTTGAGCAAATGCACTTCGTCCACGCCTTTCATGGCGACAAAATAACCCAGCAATTCAGCGGTTGCTGCGGTGTCACCGCCCACCAGCATTTGCGCCTGGTAGCCTGCTTTGAGTGAATCGCTGAAGTTGCCGTGCGTCCACGGGTATTTATAGGCGCTTTGCTCCACGCTGGCGACTTGCGGCAAAGCGGCGTGCGTCATCGGCTCAAAGCGGGCTTCAAGAGAATCGGCGGGTTTGAAAACGGCGCTCACGGGGTTTTAGGTGGTGTGCAGCTTCAAGGCTTTGATGTGTTCACGTTCTTGTGTAGTCAGCGCTACTTTATCGCGAACGTACAAAGGCAGGGCTAGATCGGCGGGGACGCAGTGCCCGCTGGCAGCTAAGCGGGGGGCTAGACGCAACATGGCGGTGGCAGTAGGCAGGCAGGACGCGCTGTTTAAGCCGTCAGGCAACCGGCCTTGATAGACCTCAAACACATTGCCTGCGTAAAGCATGGAGTCCTCACGCGCCAACTGTTCAGGGCGAATCAATGCACAGTCGCCGACTGCCGTCAAAATGCTTTGGCTGCATGCATAACGCTGCACATACATTTCGTCCATGCGGGCATCCAGCAGGGCGGTGATGTGCAGAGATTCTCCTTGGGGCCTGGCCTCTTCAGCCAGCACCATCAGCGTGTCCATCGGCAGCACCGAAATGCCCTCGCCACCCCTCGCGCCAAAAGCCAAGCCTTGCGCCACCGCACATGCCGTGCGCAGCCCGGTAAACGAGCCTGGGCCGCGGCCAAAGGCAAGCGCCTGCAAATTACCCAGCGCCATGCCTGCATCTGCCAGCAGCGCCAAAATTGCCGGAATCAAGGTGGCGGACGCTTTGGCACCGCCCGGCCCGGTATGTTGCCAAACCCGCACGCCATCCGTCAGCGCGATGGACATCACGTCGGTGGAGGTGTCAAAAGCCAAAAAAGAGCCGTTGTGGGGCATGAAAAAAGACTAAGTAGGGCGAAAAAGGACTTAAATATGGCTCTAGATCAATGAATATGGGCGCAATACGCTATTAAATTCATAGTAAAAAGATGGCAATGCCTTCTGATTATCCCGTGAGTTGCGCATCTTCCGCTCGATAATCGGCGCATGAACCTGAATCTGCAGTCTCTTTTTACAGCGCTTTGGCTTGCAGCGGGTGCCATCAGCCAGGCGCTTGCGCAATCGCTACCGCCTGAAGTCGAAGCCGCACTGGCCAGAGCCAAAGTCCCGCGCGAGGCGCTGGCCGCTATCGTGGTGGATGCTGCTCCCGCCTTATATGGCAATCTCCCAGCGCTTTTAAGCCATCGCGCCAACGCCTCCGTCAACCCTGCGTCGGTCATGAAGCTGGTGACCACTTACGCTGGGCTGGAGCTGCTGGGCCCGGCTTACACCTGGTCCACGCCGGTGTTTGTGGATGGCAGCATCCACAATGGCGTACTCACAGGCAACCTGATCATTCAAGGCAAGGGCGACCCCAAGCTGGTGCTGGAACGGCTGTGGCTGTTGTTGCGCCGGGTGCAGGGCTTGGGTATTAAAACCATAAGCGGGGATATTTTGCTGGACCGCAGCGCTTTTGCGGCGTCAACGCAAAGCCCGGCCGACTTTGACGGCGAGCCGCTGCGGCCATACAACGCTGCGCCAGATGCGCTGCTGCTGAATTTCAAATCCGTAGTCATGACTTTTGTGCCTAACCCGGCCACAGCTGTGGCTGCTGTCAGCTTTGAGCCGCCGCTGGCTAATGTACACATGCAAGCCAGTGTGCCGCTGGCGGCTGGTAAAACCGCAGCAACGTTGGCCGACTGTGGTGATTACCGCAGCGCTTTACAGGCAGACTTCAGTGACCCTTTTCGCATCAGTTTTAAAGGGTTTTACCCGGCTGGCTGTGGTGAAAAAGTTTGGCCTGTGGCGTATGCCGATCCTGCCAGTTACGCTGAGCGTGCTGTGGCTGGGCTGTGGGCCGAGATGGGCGGCAAGTTGGGCGGCAGGGTACGCGATGGGCGCCCGCCCGCCAACACCAAAGCGGCTTTTGAGATGACGTCGCCGACGCTGGCTGAGGTGATCCGCGACATCAACAAATTTAGCAACAACGTGATGGCGCAGCAGTTGTTTTTAAGCCTGAGTCTGAACACCAGCCAGAACCCAGCCAGCCTGGAAGCCTCTCGCGGCGTGCTGCAAGGCTGGTGGCGGGAGCGCTTTGGCGTACAAGATGTCCCCACCCTCGACAACGGCTCGGGCTTGTCGCGCCAAGAGCGCATCACGCCGCAAGGCTTGGCTCGGATGCTGCAAACCGCTTACCTGTCAGGCGCTATGCCCGAGCTGATGGCCTCGCTGCCCATCACCGGCGTGGACGGTACTTTGCGACGCAGCAAGTCCAGAGTGTCCCAAGGCTGGGCGCATTTAAAAACGGGCAGCCTGCGCGATGCCACGGCACTGGCGGGCTACGTTCATACCGCCAGCGGCAAGCGCCTGGTGGTGGTCAGCGTCATCAATCACCCGAATGCCGCCGCCGCTAGGCCCGCACTTGAAGCACTGGTGGACTGGGCCGTGAAAGAAGGCGCTAAATGACCACTGTCTGGATCGATGCGATTGGTTCCATCGCCGCTGTGTTGACCACGGCCAGCTTTGTGCCGCAAGCCTGGCACAGCTTTAAAACCCGCGATGTCAGCGGCATCTCGCTGGGGATGTACAGCGTGTTTACCTTGGGTGTGGCGCTGTGGTTGCTTTACGGCATTTTGTTGTATTCCTGGCCATTGATGATTGCCAACAGCATCACGCTGGCGCTGGCTGCGGCCATACTGGTGATGAAACTGCGGTTTGGGTAAATCCAGACCTGCACACCGACAGGCGTGGCCAATGCTGTGCGGCCATGCGAAGCTTCCAAAAATACATAGCAGTCAGCGCCGAAAAGATGTCCGACTTTGAAGCCGCAAGGAAAAAGCACAGCGCTGTACACGGCAGTGAGCGGATTTATTTGTCAGACCTCTCAGACTTGATGGACGAACTGCACAAATAAGGGCTGATCCACCACTTGGGATGTTTTTTGCTGCAAAATAGATTTTGTTCTGTCTGAACATGATTTTTGACATTCAACGGAGATCACCATGTATCTGAACTTGTTGACCACACTCTGGAAGCCTTTCAGCCGTTGCGCCTTGGGGCTACTCGCCGTATGGGCCCTGTCTAGCAGCTTGGCCCAAGCCCAATCGGCCAGCATCAAACTCATGGTCGGCTTCCCGCCCGGTGGCGGTACTGACGCCATTGCCCGGATTCTGGCTGAGAAACTCAAAGACCAATTGGCCACCACAGTGGTGGTTGAAAACAAGGCCGGTGCAGGCGGGCAAATTGCGGCGCAGGCTTTAAAAGTTGCGCCTGCGGATGGCTCGGTGCTGTTTTTAAGCCATGACCACACCATCTCCATCTTGCCTTTGGTGGTCAAGAACCCCGGTTTTGAGCCTGCCAAAGACTTTGTAGCCGTGGCAGGTTTTGCCACTTTCGTCAATGCGCTGGCGGTATCTGGCGGCACACCGGCCAAGTCGGTCAATGAGTACGTGGCCTGGGCGCGCAGCCAAGGCAACAAAGGCAACGTGGGTGTGCCAGCACCCGCCTCGGTGCCAGAGTTTTTAGTCAAGGTGATTGGCGAAAAATACAAGCTGGACTTGGCCGCCGCACCGTACCGTGGCAGTGCCCCCATGATGGCTGACATGCTGGGCAACCAGATTGGCGCGGGCGTTGCGTCTGTGCCGGACTTTATCGAAAACCACAAGGCTGGCAAGGTGCGGGTGGTAGCTGTTTTGGGTAATGCCCGTCAGGCGGCATTGCCTGATGTGCCGACTTTTGCCGAGCTCGGCTTGGCTGGTTTTGAGGATGTGCCGTACTACGGTATTTTTGCCCCAGCAGGTACGCCCAAGGCAACGATTGAGCGTATCGCCGAGGCCGTGTCCAAAGTGGTGGTCATGCCCGATGTGCGCGAAAAGCTCACCGCTATGGGCCTGACGGTAGGCTACATGCCACCGGCCCAGTTGGCCAGCCGGGAACAAGCGTACGCCCAGACCTGGACCAAAATCATCAAGGCGAGCGGCTTTCAGGCACAGTAAAAGCTGACGCTTACACGGACGCTGCCTAAGCGTGCTGTGACGCTTGAGCCGCTTTTAAAAAATCGCCCCAAATACGCCGATGGTCAAGTCTACTCAAAATGTTCACTGTTTTTGGGCAGCACAGCAGACCAAGGCGGCTGCCCGCTGTTCCCCGGTAAGCAGGTGCTGGGCAAAGCTTGGCGCAGTGCGTACAACAAGAAAGCTGCTTGAGGCTTCGCGGTATGCTATTTATTTAATAGTTGCTTGCCCATGTATTTATTGACTTAAAAGCTTAAATTGCATATTTTGAAGACCCAATTGATGACCCATAAGGCGTTTGCGCCTTACGGCTGGGTGATTGATGCCTCAGACGCTGCAGGCACCGCTATCAACGGCGGTAGCAGCCAGCGCATCGATGGCTTGACTGAACTGGCGTTTGATGCCTCAGGCGGCAAACCGTGCCTGGCGATCTTCAAGGCCAAAGTTAGAGACCCCGCCGGGCCATGGACAGAACTGGAGCGGCACCGTTTGGGCACGCAAACGTTTATTCCCTTGAACGGCGTGCGCTATGTGGTGCTGGTGGCTTTGGGCGATGCGCTGCCTGATGCGTCAACCCTGAAGGCGTTTACCGTCAGCGGCCATCAGGGCATCACGCTGCGCGCAGGTATCTGGCACCACGGATTGCTGGCTCTGAGCGATGGTGATTTTGTGGTGCTGGAGCGCAGCAGCGATGTGCTGGACTGCGAACTGGCGCAACTACCTGAGGCCGTCAGCATGACCTTGAACTGAGTTTCATGGGGTGTTGGCAATCCGCTGCGCCAACTGCACCAGACTCGCATCACTGCCCGCTGGCCCTAGCAGTGACAAGCCCAGCGGCGCGCTTAGGCGATGGCCCAGCGGCATGGAGATTTGCGGAAACCCCGACAAGCCCGCGATGCACAGCATTTGGATCGAGCGGTTGCGGTAGTTTTCCATTTTTTCGCCGCCGTCTTCCTTGAGCGGCGCAATGTCAGGTACGGTAGGCAGCACCAACACGCCATCGGTGCCCAGCAAGTCGGCGAGGTGTTTTTTAAAGCGTTCGCGGTAGACGGTGGCTTGTGTAAATTGTTCATCCGTCACTTGGCGTGACCAGTCAAAGCGCTCGGCCACGCCGGGGCCTAGCGGCGGGCAAAAGCGTTCAATCAGCGGGCCATTAACCATCCATGCCTCGCGCCCCTGAATATAGCGAAAGCGCCAGTACATGCTGTCCATGTCGTCAAGGACGACCTTGGTAGGCTGCGCTTTGCCCAAAGCCGCTTCAACGCGTGCCAGTGGGGCGGCTTGTGCAGCAGCCGCGTCTGCATCGAGCAGCGCCCAAATGTCGGCTGGTTTGAGCAGGCGAATTTTGTCTGGCAGCGGTGCTGTGTCAACGCCCAACAGCACGTTTGAAACGCGCGCAAAGGTTTCAACATCGCGTGCAAAGTAGCCACAGGTGTCCAAGCTGGGGGCTAAATCTAAAACACCCGTCAAACTGATACGGCCATGCGTGGGACGAATGCCGTACAAGCCGCAGTGGTTGGCTGGTGCGCGCACCGAGCCACCCGTGTCGCTGCCCAATGCAAAGTCGCACAGGCTGTTGGACACGGCCGATGCCGACCCGGACGACGAGCCGCCAGAGATACGCTCAGGCGCAGCACCGTTGATGGGCGCGCCAAAGTGCGCGTTGTTGCCGTTCATCGAAAATGCGAACTCGTCCGTCACGGTTTTGCCGATAAAGCGCGCGCCGGCATCCAGCAACTGCTGCACCGCGGGTGCGGTTTTAGTTTTGATGCCCGACATGGCGAGCACAAACGGCTGGCCGCCCCCGGTGGGGTAACCCGCGACGTCAAATAAATCCTTGGCGGCAAAACACAGGCCAGTCAAAGGCCCGGTAGCCGCATGCGGCACAGGCGCGTCGGGGTAAGGTAAAAAAGCATGGGCGGTGTCGTTGATAAGGGGCATGATTGGATTCACTTTAAGTGATGAAGTTGGGGTGAGCGCCGGCATAGGCTTTGGCGCGCGGTGCGGCGTAGGTGCTGCGCTTGCTGGTTTTCAAGCCCAGCACAGCCAGGTTTTCAACCAGCTTGACGGCCGCACCCACGCCGTCAATCACCGGCACGCCGTGTTCTTTTGACAAGCGCGCGGCCAGGTCGGTCATGCCGGCGCAGCCCAGTACGATGGCTTCGGCACGGTCTTCTTTTAGCGCCGCGCGTATCTCGTTGGAGATATGCGTGTAGGCATCCGATGCAGGGTCTTCCAGGTCAAGCACCGCCACTTCAGCCGCCCGCACCCGCGCGCAGCGGGATGCCAGGCCGTACTTGACCAGGTTGTGTTCAATCGGGCTGATAGAGCGGGCCAGCGTGGTGATGACGCTAAAGCGCGCCGCCAGCAGCGAGGCCATGTGGCAAGCCGCTTCGCCAATGCCGACCACGGGCGCATCGAGCACGCAGCGCGCCGCATCCAGCCCGGTATCGTCAAAGCAGGCAATCACGTAGCCCGCCATCGCGAGGTTCTTTGCTTGCGCTGCAAATAAAGCCTCCAGCATGTGCGGCACAGCCATGGCTTCGTCGGCGTAGCCTTCAATCGATGCCGGGCCTGCACTGGGCTGGATGGCGATGATACGTGTACCGGCTTGCGCCACGCTTTGTGCGGTAGCGGCAATCCGGGCGGTCATGGCCGCTGTCGTATTCGGGTTGATGACAACAATGTTCATGCGGTTGCGTCCAGGCGCAAGCAACGCGCATGGTGGCCAGCACTGATGGCGGTTGCATCGGGCTGCGTCTGCTTGCAAGCATCATTTGCCAGCCTGCAACGCGGCGCAAACGCACAGCCGGTTTGCGGCAGGCTCAAATCAGGCGGTGCACCGGCAATGGTCTCCAGCCGCGGGCGTCTGCCGTCGACTTTTTCCAACGCGCCATGTGCGCGGCTGCGCAGCAGCGCCAGCGTGTACGGGTGGCGCGGTGCGCGCAGCAGCGTGGTAACCGGACCTTCTTCCACAATCCGGCCTGCGTACATCACGGCAATGCGGTCTGCCACTTCAACCGCTGCACCGATGTCATGTGTGACAAAAATAACCGACAAGCCAAATTCACGCTGCAGCTCTCGCAACAGCAGTAATACTTGTATTTGTACCGTGGCATCAAGCGCAGTGGTCGGTTCATCCGCCAGCAGAAGTTGCGGCTTGCAGGCCAGCGCCAGTGCAATCATGGCGCGCTGGCGCATACCGCCAGACATTTCATGCGGATAGGCATCCAGCCTGCGCTCTGGGCTGGGAATGCGCACGCGTTCGAACAACGCAAGTGCGCGTTTGTGTGCGTCCACAAGCGTCACGTTTTCATGGCGGCGAATCGATTCAATAATTTGTGCGCCAACCGAATACACCGGGTCCAGCGCCAGCAGCGGCTCCTGAAAAATCATGGCGGCGGTCTTGCCGCGAAAATTCGCCAGCGCGCCCGCTGACAGTTTGAGTACGTCCTGCTCGCCGACCTTGATGCTGCCGTTAATGCTGGTGCGGCGTTCGTTGTGCAGCCGCAGCACAGAGCGCAGCGTGACGCTTTTTCCCGAGCCGGACTCGCCAATTAGCGCCACCACTTCGCCCCGGTTAACGCGCAGATCCACTCCATTGACAGCCTTCACCGGGCGCGCGCCGCCTGTGAAGGTGACGATCAGGTTTTCAATGCTGACATAAGGCGCATTGATGGCATCCGTCATGCGGCCACCTGCTCAACGACGTTGGGGTTGTAACCACTGTCAGGCTGATACATCAGGCAAGCCACCGGGTGTGGGCTGTTTAACTTGCCCAGTGTGGGTACGCGTTGTGAGCACACCGTCTGCGCCGCCGGACAACGCGTGTGAAAGCGGCAACCGCTGGGCGGGTTGATCGGGTTCGGCGGGTCGCCTGAAATAG
>JBBAPP010000070.1:0-11421 GCA_040400775.1 Polaromonas sp.
TCGTCCTGCGAGGCAATGATGATCTCCTCGGTGCTGCATGACAAGGCCTGTGCCAGGCTGCTTTTCACCAGTTCAGGCAAATTGTTATGCTGGCTCAGGTGGGCGGCCACCACATGCTTGAGACCGCTGTGGCGTATGCTTCTTGCGATGTCCGCTGCTTGTGAATTGGCAAGATGTCCAAAGTGGCCGCCAACGCGCTGTTTTAAAAAACTTGGGTATTCAGAAGCTGCCAGCAAGTCGGTGTCGTGATTACATTCAAGCATCAGCGCGTGGCAACCCTGCAGTTGGTCAAGTACATGCGCAGTGGCATGCCCCAAGTCGGTGAGGACACACAGCTTTGCAACGCCGTCTGTACAGCTCAGCTGTAGCGGCTCCCGCGCATCATGTGGCACGGTAAAAGGATGAAGTTGCAAGCCTTTCATGGCAATCACATCGCCGTCAGCTGCCATTTGCAGCAATTTAAACGTGTTGATAAAACCCATCGCTGAAGCAGTACCCGCACTCATCCAAACCGGGATTTTGTATTGGTTTGACAGCGCCTGGACACAGCCTGTGTGGTCGCCATGCTCGTGGGTAATGAAGATCGCGTCCAGCTTGCTTGGCGGTACGCCCGACTTTTCAAGTCGCAGCACCATTTGCTTCAGGCCAAAGCCGCAATCAATCAGAACATTGCATGGGTCAGAAGCTGTTGATTGCACAAGTGTTGCGTTACCCGAACTGCCACTGCCCAGACTTTTAAAGCGCATCACGTGACGCTTTCAAGGACCTTCAAGACTTACCTTAAATCGTCAGCAATCACTTTCACGATGCGCTGCGCGTTGACGGACGACTCCGCTGCACCCTGCACATTGAGCACGGATACCGTGGTGGCCTCGCCCTGGCTTTTCAGGGTAATTCGGTATTTAATGGGTACGCCAGCAGGTGCTGCCGTGCTGAAGAGTTTGGATAAAAAATTGGGTTCTTTTTTGTCAGATGTGACATCCACATAGCGTACAAAATACGTGCCCTGTGCGCGGTCACGGTCTTCTACCGTGAAACCAGTTCTGTCCAGCGTCAAGCCAACCCGACGCCATGCGCGATCAAAACCTTCTTCTATTTGCACAACCGGCACACCATTGACATTGGCGACGTTGGATGTGGCGCGTGGTGTGCCAGCAGCGACCAAGACTTTGGCCTGTTCTTGCGCAACGCCAAGCTTGACCATGATCCGGCGTAAAAACTCTACCTCCAGTTCAGGATTGGGCGGTACGGGTTGCCACACTGTACTGTTACTCGCCGCGCCGCCGACCACCACCTCGACCAAGCCGCGATGGCTGACAAAAATTTCTGTTCCACCCGCTGCGTTGCGCTCCAGGCGTGTTCGAAATTTGTCACGCTCGCCGGTGGAGTACAGACTTTCAAGCACTTTACCCAGTGCTTCCCGAATAAAGTCTTGCGGCAATTTGGCCCGGTTCTCGGCAAAGTCGGTTTCCATGATGCCTAAATTTTCTTGGTCAAGCGACAGCAAAAAGCCGCTCTCCAGCCAAAAATCACGCAGGGGGCCGTAAAGCATGTCTGCCGGTCGATTTACCACCAACCAGCGCTGGTTGCCTGATCTTTCAATGCGAACATCACCCACCGCAAGAGCTGCCACTGGCAGGGCGGGCGTGCTTTGACCGACCTGAAAAGCGTTTGCATTGACAGCAGTGCCCGGTACCACGTAACGGTTTTCGCGGCTCAATTGCGTCAAATCTGGCGGAACTTCAAGCGAAGGACCCGCTTTGCCGCTGGTTTTGTAGTCAATCTTGTCGCCTTTAAAAACGCTATTCACGGTCGAGCAGCCGTTTAACAGTGCCATGCCCGCCATAGCTGTGGCTAGCATGGTCGCCTTGAAGACGCCAGAGCAGGCGGCGTGTTTTTGCATTGTCATCACTTCATAGTCCTTTAAAATCAAATCAGTCCGGCGGCATGCAATGCGTCTTCAACAGTGGCCACATTACACGCTTCAAGAGGCGTCATAGGCAAGCGTAATGTCGGCCCGCACAAACCCATACGGGCCATCGCCCACTTGATGGGGATCGGATTGGCTTCTACAAACAAGTGCTTGTGTAATGGCAATAACTTCATCTGGAGTTCCATCGCGCGTTTCGCATCGCCGGCAACAGCAGCCACGCACAGTTCGTGCATCAATTTTGGAGCGATGTTGGCGGTGACGCTGACGTTGCCTTGCCCACCGCAGAGCATCAAGGCCACTGCTGTTGCATCATCGCCTGAATAAACCGCAAAGCCTTTGGGCGCTTCTTTGATCAGCCATTGAGCGCGCTCGATGTTACTGGTGGCTTCTTTGATGCCAACAATGCCGGGCACTTGTGCTAAGCGCATCACGGTAGCGTGCAGCATATCGGCAACGGTGCGACCCGGTACGTTGTACAGCACACAGGGCAAATCGCCCGTGGCTTCAGCAATTGCCTTGAAGTGCTGGTACTGGCCTTCTTGCGTGGGTTTGTTGTAGTAGGGCACGACTTGCAACTGGCAATCGGCGCCAACAGCTGCGGCATACTTGGCCAGCTCAATCGCCTCAGCGGTTGAATTGGCACCACAGCCCGCCATGATGGGGACGCGCTTGTTGGCTTGCTCAACCGAGACGCGAATGATCTCGCAGTGCTCTTCAACATTGACTGTGGGCGATTCGCCCGTGGTACCCACCACACCAATGCAGTCTGTGCCTTCGGCCACGTGCCAGTCCACCAACTTGCGCAGGCTGGGGTAATCCACACTGCCGTCGGGGTGTAATGGGGTTGCCAGTGCAACGATGCTGCCTGTGATTTGATTCATGTGTTGTTGCTTCGGTCGGTTCTAGCTGTCAAATTGAGGCTAAAAAATCAGAGCTCTATTCTACCCAGTCGGGATAGCGGTTTTAGGTTAAAAGATAGCGGTAAGGCGCAGGGCTTGGCGCATCTTCACGCACGGCAGCTATGCGCTGAATGAAACGTGGCGTTTGTCCGTAAGCACCTTCGGTAAATCCATTTTCAAACCCCACCACGTGCAAGTTTTTGCAAACCTCGAGCAGTTCACCTGAGCGCAACAAAAAATCTGGTCGCGTCGGTTTCCCCACCGTTTCGTTACCCACTGCAAATGTTTCGTAAATCAGTACACCGCCTGTTTCCAAGCTGGCCAGCAGTGTGGGCATCAAAGGCCGCCAGAGGTAGTTGGTCACCACCACCGCATCAAACTGCCTGCCAAGCAATGGCCATGGCTGATTTTCAATATCAGCCACCACCTTCTCGCAAATAGGGGCTGGAATTGCTATAGATTCAATAGCTTCTTGAGAACGATCTATAAGCGTTATATAGTGATTTTTTTGGGCAAAATAGTAGGCATGACGGCCATAGCCGCAAGCCACGTCGAGCACCGTGCCATGTGGTTTGATCAAGTGCGACCAGCGCTTGACCCATGCTGATGGCGGTTCTTTGCCGTGATGATTGGCATCCTTCAAGACGGTTTGACCTCATCTTTGAGTGCGGCTAAAGCCATTGCTTCAACCCGCGCGGGCGCCAGCAACTTAAGCCATCGGCCGAGCTTACCTTTGGCTGTCATGACAACGTCGCGTTGCCGGTCGTGCATGCCTTGCAAGATCCGTTGGGCGCATTCTTCAACGCGCATCGCGTTGTCTTCTTTCAAACCACTTGAGCCTGCCGCCTGACCCGCAGCATTGAATCCGTGATGACGGATTTGCGTGGCCACCACACCGGGGTAGGCGGTGGTGACGCTGACGCCAGTGCTTATCAGTTCGACCCGCAGTGCTTCAAAAAAGCCTGTCATGGCAAATTTGGTGGCACAGTAGGCAGTACGCCCCGGTACACCAAACAACCCGGCAAGGCTGGATACCGCCACAATGCTGCCTCGGCTTTGCTTGAGGTGCGGCAGCGCGGCATGGGTACACCACACGCTGCCCCACAGGTTGACGCGCATCAGTTGCTCGTACCAAGCCATGTCATCGGCTTTGACTTCTTCAAACAGCGCTTGGGCTGACATGCCCGCGTTGTTGATCAGTGCGTCAATCTGTCCAAACCTGGTGACCGCAGCCGCAACCAAGGCGCGGCAGGCGGGTTCTAACGACACATCGGTAGGCAGCACCAGCGTTTGCGCACCGAAAGCGCTGCAATGGCTGGCGACTTGCGTCAGCCGCGCTACGTCTCGTGCCGCCAGAACCAGCCCGATTTGGGCGCCATGTCGGCTAGCCAGTTGCCGCGCCATCTCTGCACCAATGCCGTCGGATGCACCTGTAATCACTACTATTTTCATAGCTAATAACGCCCGTATTGTTTGGTCTAAAGGCCTGAATAATGCCTGTAAATGCCTAAAAGCAGGCCCAAACCTGATTCGCCAGTATGACCAGAAAGTCTGGCTGTGTGTAGAGCTTAAACACGCTCAGAAGCGCCGCTGTGGCAGCCAGCCAGCCGATGATGTGCATCAAGCGTTGGCTTGTCACGTCAAGCCCCAGCGGGTTGTTGGCCAAGTGCTGGTCGCAGGATCGGCGCTTCACGCACTGGTAAGTTGATCAACCCGGCAAAAATACCCAGTGCAATCGTGATGTACCACACAACGTCATAGTTGCCAGTGCGGTCATACAACACGCCGCCCAGCCAAACGCCTAAAAACGAGCCAATCTGGTGGCTGAAAAACACGAAGCCACTGAGCATGGACAAATGCGCCACGCCAAAAATCTGCGCCACCGCGGCGTTGGTGGCCGGCACCGTTGACAGCCACAGTAAACCCATGATGCTGGAAAAGATATAAACACTCATGGGGCTGAGCGGTGCGGCGATGAACACGGTAATCACCACCGCCCTGGCAAAGTAAATAAAAGCCAGAATGTTCTTTTTTTGCATCCGTTGGCCCAGTGCCCCTGCAGCGTAGGTGCCAAACACATTAAAAAGACCAATCAATGCCAGCGCGTAGCCTGCAACTTGGGGCGACAAGCCCTTGTCTTTGAGGTAACTGGGCATGTGAACGCCAATAAATACCACCTGAAAACCGCACACAAAATAACCCGCCATCAGCAGCTGAAAACTGGGGTATTTAAAAGCCTCTCGCAGCGCCTGGAAGATGCTTTGGTCTCGCTTGGGGGCTTGCCCCCCAGCAAAGACGCTTTCGCGCAAGCCTAGTGCCAGCGGCATGATGAGCAACACCGCGCCTGCCAAAATCAGCAGTGCTTGTTGCCAGCCAATGTTGTTGATCAAAAAACTTTCAATCGGCACCATCAAAAACTGGCCAAACGAGCCTGCTGCCGCCGCCATGCCCATTGCCCAAGAGCGCCTGTCAGCTGAAATATTGCGACCAATGATGCCGTAAATCACTGCATAAGTGGTACCCGCCTGGGCAGCACCAATCAACACGCCGGTGGTCAGCGTGAACAAAAAGCCAGTCGGCGACAGCGCCATGCCGACCAATCCCAAGGCGTAAAGCACGGCCCCGGCCAGTAACACCTTGAAAGCGCCCAGCTTGTCAGCCAACATGCCGGCAAAAATGCCGAAGACGCCCCATGACAGGTTTTGAATGGCGATTGCGAAAGCAAAGGTTTCGCGTGTCCAGCCTTGCGCCTGGGTGATGGGTTGCAGCCACAAACCAAAGCCGTGGCGAACGCCCATGGAAAGGGTGACGATGGCCGCGCCGCAGATCAAAACCTGGGTGATGGAGAGCGTTTTTACCGCTGAAGAATTGCTCAATGACATGCTCTGACTTTAACGCGAGCTGCTGGACACTGCTGTCCCGCGCTTGCCTGGCAAATCGTGGAGCTGTGGTTTTATCCAGCTTGTTTTGCCGTCGCATCTACAATCGTGTGGAAATACCGACCTCCTATGGCATCCAAACTACCTTCTGTTTCGCCGGCATCTTTGCCTGAATATTCTGAAAGCTCGATTCGCGTGCTCAAGGGCCTGGAGCCCGTCAAGCAGCGCCCGGGCATGTACACCCGCACCGACAACCCGCTGCACATCATTCAAGAAGTACTGGACAACTCGGCCGACGAGGCACTGGCGGGTTACGGCAAAAAGCTCAAAGTGACGCTGCATACCGATGGTTCGGTCAGCGTCGATGACGATGGGCGCGGCATACCGTATGGCTTGCACCCTGAAGAAAAAGCGCCTGTGCTCGAACTTGTCTTCACCCGATTGCACGCAGGCGGCAAGTTTGACAAGGGTAAGGGCGGTGCGTACAGCTTTTCCGGCGGTTTGCACGGCGTGGGTGTCAGCGTGACAAATGCGCTGTCTAAGCGGCTGGAGGTCACGTCATATCGGGATGGGATGGTCGCCAGTCTGGTGTTTTCGGGCGGTGACGTGATGGATAAACTGCATCTGCGCAAGGCTATAGAAGGTGACCGCAAGTCAGGTACGTCGGTACACGCCTGGCCTGATGCCAAGTACTTTGAATCCACAGCCCTGCCACTGGCAGAGTTAAGCCATTTGCTGCGCAGCAAAGCGGTGCTGATGCCGGGCGTGAGTGTGACGCTGACGAGCGAGAAAACTAAAGAAACCCAAACCTGGCTCTACAAAGGTGGCCTGCACGACTACTTGGCGCAGACCCTCAACGGCGATTTGGTCATCCCGATGTTTCAGGGCAAGGGCTTTGCCGATGCCCAGCATGAAACCTTTGCCGAAGGCGAGGGCGCTGACTGGTGCGTGGCCTTCACTGAAGATGGCCAGCCGGTGCGCGAAAGTTATGTCAATTTGATACCCACCAGCGCTGGTGGTACGCACGAGAGCGGTTTGCGCGATGGTTTGTTCACAGCCGTCAAAAGCTTTATTGAGCTGCACAGCCTGCTGCCCAAAGGCGTGAAGCTGCTGCCCGAAGACGTGTTTGCCCGCGCCAGCTATGTGTTGAGTGCCAAGGTGCTAGACCCACAGTTTCAGGGCCAAATCAAAGAGCGGTTGAATTCACGTGATGCGGTGCGGCTGGTGTCCAGTTACGTGCGCCCAGCACTTGAGTTGTGGTTAAACCAGCATGTGGACTATGGCAAAAAACTCGCAGAGCTGGCGATTCGCGCGGCACAAACACGGCAAAAAGCAGGCCAAAAAGTCGAAAAACGCAAAGGCTCAGGGGTGGCCGTGCTGCCTGGCAAGCTGACCGATTGCGAAAGTAAAGATTTAGCCCACAACGAGGTTTTTTTGGTTGAGGGCGATTCAGCAGGTGGCAGTGCAAAAATGGGTCGTGACAAAGAAAGCCAAGCTATTTTGCCGCTGCGCGGCAAGGTGCTGAACACCTGGGAAGTCGAGCGCGACCGGCTGTTTGCCAATACCGAGATTCATGATATTGCCGTGGCCATTGGCGTTGACCCGCATGGCCCTGATGATTCACCCGACATGGGTGGTTTGCGTTACGGCAAGGTGTGTATTTTGAGCGATGCGGACGTCGACGGCTCGCACATTCAGGTGTTGTTATTGACGCTGTTTTTCAGGCATTTCCCCAAACTGATTGAAGCCGGGCATGTGTATGTGGCTCGCCCACCGCTGTTCAGAGTCGATGCACCAGCGCGGGGCAAAAAGCCAGCTTCCAAAGCATACGCACTCGATGACGGAGAATTAACCGCTATTCTTGACAAATTGCGCAAAGAAGGCGTCCGCGAAGGCTCATGGAGCATCAGCCGCTTCAAGGGCTTGGGCGAAATGAATGCGGAACAGTTATGGGAAACCACACTTAATCCAGACACCCGACGGCTTTTGCCCGTGCAACTGGGTAATCAAAGTTTTCTGCAAACTGAAAGCTTGATCACCAAGCTCATGGGTAAAGGTGAAGCTGCGGCACGCCGCGAATTGATGGAGCTTCACGGTGATGCCGTAGAAATTGACGTTTGATGTTTTTTGCTTTGACTGCTACTAAAAACCTTGCTGTTCGCAAGTTAGTCGTGCTGCTGATGGGTTTGTCAGCGCTGCCTGCTTTTGCCGACGTGTGGGGCTATATTGATGCCAGAGGCATGGCGCATTTTTCAGCTGAAAAGCTCGACCAGCGTTATGAGTTGTTTTTTAAGGGAGGCGAAAGCTTTTCAACCGAAAAATTAAGCCAGCCTGTGTCTGTGCAAAGCCCGGTTCCGACCGACAGCGCTCAAGCGCCTGCCAAGTTACTGGTTTTTTTTGATACATCATCCAACTACAAAGCAGTCAGGCATTTGCTCAAAGACGCGTCTCTGGCGACGGCTGTTGACTATGAGCTGCTACAAGCGGTGATAGCCACAGAGTCAGGTTTTGACAGCTTTGCCGTGTCACCCAAAGGTGCTGTGGGTTTGATGCAACTGATGCCGCCTACGGCACAACGTTACGGCGTGATGGCGGATAAACACACCTCGATTCAAAAAAAGCTGACCGATCCTAAAACCAATATTACGGCAGGTTCTCGTTACCTGCGCGATTTGATCAAGCTTTTTCCCGGCCAGCTAGAGCTGGCGGTTGCCGCTTACAACGCGGGTGAAGGCGCAGTGCAGCGTGCTGGCAACAAGATTCCCAACTATCCTGAAACCAAAAACTACGTCAAAACCGTGATGCAACTTTACGCACACCTCAAACCGCCACCCGTGGTGGTTCAGGTGCGCCCAGCCCCAGGTCGTGTGCGGATGGAAATGATGGGTAGCTTGGCTGTACTGGGACGCAGCAATATGGTGCCCGCTCTGGTTGCACTGCCTCCTGCCTCGCAATCTGTAGCGCTCGACTAGCCGCGTTTAACTCTCTTTTTGACTACCCATGGATCTTTTTACTGCTGAGCCAGCTCCTGGCATCCCTGAGTCCGCTGACCAGGACTCTCTTAGTGCTTACGCCCAACGCGCTTACCTCGAATATGCCTTGAGTGTTGTAAAAGGTCGTGCTTTGCCGGATGCCTGCGATGGCCAAAAACCAGTGCAGCGGCGTATTTTGTTTAGCATGTCGCGCATGGGTTTGGGCTTTGGCGGTGCAAACGGAGCCAGTGGTGCCAAGCCGGTTAAAAGCGCCCGCGTGGTGGGTGATGTGTTGGGCAAATACCATCCGCATGGCGACAGCGCTGCCTACGACGCGATGGTTCGCATGGCGCAAGACTTCAGCCAGCGCTACCCCTTGGTTGATGGCCAAGGTAATTTTGGCTCCAGGGACGGCGACAGCGCTGCAGCCATGCGCTACACCGAAGCACGTTTGGCGCGCATCACCAGTCTGCTGCTGGACGAGCTGGACGAAGGCACGGTGGACTTCATTCCCAACTACGACGGCTCGTTTGAAGAGCCGCGCCAGTTGCCTGCCCGCCTGCCTTTCACTTTGCTCAACGGTGCCAGTGGCATTGCGGTGGGTCTGGCTACTGAAATCCCCAGCCACAACCTGCGTGAAATCGCAGACGCCTGCATCGCACTGATCAAAACGCCCAAGCTGCCAGACGACGCGCTTTACGGTATCGTCGCTGGGCCTGACTACCCTGGCGGCGGACAAATTATTTCAAGTGCTGCCGAGATAGCCGCGGCTTACAGCACAGGGCGTGGCTCGCTGAAAGTACGCGCCCGCTGGAAGATAGAAGACTTGGCACGCGGCCAGTGGCAGCTGGTGGTGACTGAGCTACCGATGGGTGTCAGCACACAAAAAGTCCTGGAAGAAATTGACGAGCTGACGAATCCGAAAATCAAGGCAGGTAAAAAAGTCCTGAGCAGCGACCAAATGCAGCTCAAGCAAACACTGCTGGCAGTGCTGGATGTGGTACGAGATGAGTCTGGCAAAGAAGCTGCCGTGCGCTTGGTGTTTGAGCCCAAAACCAGCCGTATTGCGCAAAGCGAGCTCATCACCACGCTGCTGGCGCACACCAGCCTTGAGAGTTCATCGCCTATCAACCTGACCATGATTGGTATCGACGGCAGGCCCGCGCAAAAGTCACTCAGGCAAATGCTCAACGAGTGGATTGAGTTCAGGCAAACCACCATCGCCAGGCGCTCCCAGCATCGCCTGACCAAGGTGCTGGACCGCATCCATATTTTGGAAGGCCGCGCCTTGGTGCTGCTGAACATTGACGAGGTGATTGCCATCATCCGCCAGTCAGATGAGCCCAAAGCCGCGCTGATTGAGCGCTTTCAATTAAGCGACCGTCAAGCAGAAGACATTTTAGAAATCCGCTTGCGTCAACTCGCGCGACTGGAAGCCATCAAGATCGAGCAGGAGCTCAAAATCCTGCGTGAAGAGCAGGGCAAGCTGGAAGAAATTCTGGCCAACCCGTCAGCGCTCAAGCGTCTGATGGTCAAAGAAATCGAGGCAGATGCCAAGCAGTTTGCCGACCCGCGCCGTACTTTGATTCAGGCTGAGAAAAAAGCTGTGCTGGAAGTCAAAGTACTCGACGAGCCGGTCACTGTTGTCGTTAGCAGCAAAGGCTGGATTCGCGCCCGCACAGGCCATGGCCACGAGGCAAGCAGCTTTGCCTTTAAGGAAGGCGACGCTTTGTACGGCACGTTTGAATGCCGCACCGTTGATACGCTACTGGTGTTTGGCAGCGCCGCCAAGGGCACAGGCCGCGTCTATTCAGTCGCCGTGTCGTTGCTGCCGGGTGCGCGTGGCGATGGCCAACCCGTGACGACCTTGATTGAGCTTGAGTCGGGCACGCAGCCTTTGTACTACTTTGCTGGACCAGCCAGCGCGACCTTGCTACTGTCGAGCAGCGGTGGCTACGGTTTTTTAGCGACTGTTGAGACCATGACCTCCCGGCCCAAGGCGGGCAAAGCGTTTATCAGCTGTGCAGAGGGCGAAACGGTGTGCAAGCCATCGCATGCTTCAGGTACATCGGCCAGCGTGCCGATGAACCCCGCCACCCACGTGGCTTGCGCATCCACCGCGGGCCGAATCCTGACCTTTGAGATTACAGAGCTCAAACAAATGGCAGGTGGCGGTCGTGGTTTGATGCTGATTGACCTCGATGCCAAAGACACGCTGGCAGGCGCAGCGGCGTACACCCGCAGCGTACGCATCAGCGGAATTGGCCGTGGCGGCAAAGCGCGTGATGAAACGCTGGAGATCCGCAGCCTGAACAACGCCAGAGCCGCACGGGCACGCAAAGGCAAGGCGGCTGATCTGGGGTTCAAACCGACTTCTGTGACCCGAATTGAATGATTTTTAGGCTTTTTAAGTATAAAAAATGCTTGAAACCTAATAGATACCAGTGCAATAAGCTATTGATTATGTAGCAATTGGCAGTCGTACCCGAATCGGTCCTTTCCAAGGGCCGTTGGGCAGGGTGGTGGCGGAAACCGATTGACCGCCTTGCGAAATGTCCAGCAAGCCGCGTTGTGCCAACTGACCCGCAACCTGCCTGACGCGCGGCATCAGGGTGCGCCAGGCGGCGGGCGAAAGGGCTCGTGCCACTTCGGAGGGGCAGGCGCTGGCTTGCGGGCCGCGCTGGGCTATCAGGGACAGCAGGGCGGTTTCGATCTGCTGGTCACTGGGGTGCATCGCC
>JBBAPP010000071.1:0-11315 GCA_040400775.1 Polaromonas sp.
GCACCATACCGCGACGTGAGGACAAATCGCCCATCACGTTACCGGCGTAGTCTTCAGGGGTTTCAACTTCAACCGCCATCATGGGCTCCAAAATCACCGGGCTGGCCTTGCGGCAGCCTTCTTTGAAGCCAAAAATCGCCGCCATTTTGAAAGCCATCTCGTTCGAGTCCACGTCGTGGTAGGAGCCGAAATGCAGTGTGACTTTCACGTCAACCACTGGGTAACCAGCCAATACGCCTGACGTCACGGCTTCGTGAATGCCTTTTTCAACCGCAGGAATGTACTCGCGCGGCACCGTTCCACCCTTGATGGCGTCAACAAACTCGATGCCTTTGCCAGGCTCATTCGGCTCAATTTTCAGCACCACGTGTCCGTACTGGCCCTTGCCACCCGACTGACGCACGAACTTGCCTTCGGCATCTTCGATGATCTTGCGAATGGTCTCGCGGTAAGCCACTTGCGGCTTACCAACGTTGGCTTCGACACCAAATTCACGCTTCATGCGGTCGACAATAATTTCCAGATGCAACTCGCCCATACCGGCGATCAGGGTTTGGCCAGACTCTTCGTCGGTCTTGACGCGGAAAGATGGATCTTCTTGCGCCAATCGTTGCAAGGCGATGCCCATTTTTTCCTGGTCAACCTTGGTTTTTGGCTCCACCGCTTGGGTAATCACTGGCTCAGGGAACACCATGCGCTCCAGCATGACGATAGCATCTGGATCACACAAGGTTTCGCCCGTGGTCACGTCTTTCAAGCCGACGCAAGCAGCGATGTCGCCCGCGCGAATCTCGCTGACTTCTTCACGGTTGTTGGCGTGCATTTGAACGATCCGGCCAATCCGCTCTTTCTTGCCCTTGATCGGATTAAAAACGCTGTCGCCCTTTTTTAGCACGCCGGAATACACACGCACAAAAGTGAGCTGGCCCACAAACGGGTCGGTCATCAGCTTGAATGCCAGAGCAGAAAACTTCTCGCCGTCGTCAGCCTTGCGGGTAACCGGCAGTTCGTCTTCATCCATGCCTTTGACAGGTGGGATGTCGATCGGCGATGGCATGAATTCAATCACCGCATCCAGCATGCGCTGAACGCCTTTGTTCTTGAAGGCAGAACCGCAGTACATCGGCTGAATTTCGCTGGCAATGGTACGGGTACGAATGCCCAGCTTGATTTCGTCTTCGGTCAAATCACCTTCTTCAAGGTATTTGTTCATGAATTCTTCCGACGCTTCAGCCGCGGCTTCGACCATCTTCTCGCGCCATTCTTTGGCCAACTCGACCAATTCAGCTGGAATCTCGCTGTAGGTGAACAACATGCCTTGTGAGGCTTCGTCCCAAATGATGGCCTTCATTTTGATCAGATCAACCACGCCGGTGAAGTTCTCTTCAGCGCCGATAGGTATCACCATGGGCACAGGGCTGGCTTTCAAGCGCAGCTTCATCTGCTCAACGACCTTAAAAAAGTTAGCGCCGGTGCGGTCCATTTTGTTAACAAAAGCCAAGCGCGGCACTTTGTACTTGTTGGCCTGACGCCAGACGGTCTCGCTCTGTGGCTGTACGCCGCCGACAGCGCAGTACACCATGCAGGCACCATCGAGCACGCGCATGGAGCGCTCAACTTCAATCGTGAAGTCAACGTGGCCGGGGGTGTCAATGATGTTGATGCGGTGCTCAGGCAGTGACTTGTCCATGCCTTTCCAGAAGCAGGTGGTCGCAGCAGAAGTGATCGTGATACCACGCTCTTGCTCTTGCTCCATCCAGTCCATGGTGGCAGCGCCGTCGTGAACTTCACCAATCTTGTGGTTCACGCCGGTATAAAACAAAACCCGTTCAGTGGTGGTGGTTTTACCAGCATCGATGTGGGCAGAAATACCGATATTGCGGTAATTTTCAATGGGGGTTGCGCGGGGCATAAATTGCTTTCAGTTCGGGGTGACGAACATAGATGAACAAAAATCGTTGGTCAATTTTCAGTCTGCCAAGCAAGCTGATCGGGCTTGCCTGAAACAGATTTGCCAGCCAAGCGTTTTGCGCATGGCTGGCAGGGGTAGCGACAGGGCTTAGAAGCGGAAGTGGCTGAATGCCTTGTTGGCTTCTGCCATGCGGTGGACTTCATCACGCTTTTTCATGGCACCGCCACGGCCTTCGGTGGCTTCCATCAGTTCATTGGCCAAACGCAATGACATGGATTTTTCACCGCGCTTTTTGGCCGCCTCTTTCAACCAACGCATGGCCAAAGCCATACGCCGGACAGGGCGAACCTCAACTGGCACCTGGTAGTTGGCACCACCGACGCGGCGCGACTTCACCTCAACCATGGGCTTGATGTTGCCAATTGCCATGTGGAAGGCTTCGAGCGGATCTTTGCCGGGGTTCTTTTTCTCGATGAAGTCGAGTGCGCCGTAAATAATGCGCTCAGCGACGGCCTTTTTGCCGCCCTGCATGATCACGTTCATGAACTTGGCGAGATCGACATCGCCAAATTTCGGATCTGGAAGAATTTCACGTTTAGGGACTTCGCGACGACGTGGCATATTTTCACCTTTTTGCTTCAGTTGGCATCAAATATTTGATGCCGAGAAAACCATTTTGATTTTCACTTACTCGACCTTAAAAACGGGATTGTTTTTTCGGGTCACTACGCTGGTTTTTCTGCGCCATGCAGAAAAGCAGCACCTTGGGTATTTTTTAAAAAGCCTGGTTTGCTTTTTGGCAAGGATTACTTGGCCTTTGGTTTCTTCGCGCCGTACTTGGAGCGCGACTGCTTGCGGTCTTTCACGCCTTGCAAGTCAAGCGAGCCACGAACGATGTGGTAACGCACACCTGGCAAGTCCTTGACACGACCACCACGAACCAGCACCACGCTGTGTTCCTGCAGGTTGTGGCCTTCGCCGCCGATGTAGGAGATGATTTCAAACCCGTTGGTCAGGCGCACTTTGGCGACTTTACGCAGAGCGGAGTTTGGTTTTTTTGGCGTCGTGGTGTACACGCGTGTACACACACCACGGCGCTGCGGAGAGTTCTGCATGGCAGGACTCTTCGACTTGATGGTCTCGACCTCACGGCCTTGACGCACTAGCTGGTTGATGGTTGGCATTTAAAAAACGTCCCTAAAACGTAAATGTTTAACGTGAAATTCTTCGTCTGTCTTTGTTTGATTTCTCAATAACATCGCGGCCAATTGTCGGATTGACCGCGAAAACGAATCTATCTCTGGAATTCCAGAAAAGCCTACGAGTGTAGCAGTTCTGCCTTTTGCTGGCAAATCAATCCAGTTTGATACCCAAATCCACCGCCAATTTGATCCAGACAGGCACATCCCGTGCCCAGTCTTCGCGGGTTTCTTTCAGGTTTTTCGGCTTGTTGGGAATGGCAAATGTCTCGCGCAGTTGCGTCGCTTTCGGCATATTGGCACCGTCCACCACCACCTGCGACAGCGCACGCAGAACGGCCTCGGGTGTGCCAGCTGGAGCCATGAGCGGCAAACCGCCTTCAAGCGTGACCAAGCGGCCTTCAATGCCTTGTTGTGTCAGCGTGGGCACGTCGGGCAGCTTGGGCGAGCGGTAAGAACCCGTCACGCCAATGGCTTTGACCCCGCGCGGCTGTACCGTGGCAAACGACTGGTAGCTGCCAATCGCCACCTGCAACTGCCCGCCAGCCACATCCACCCACATCGGCGATTCGCCGCGATAGTTGATAGTAACGATCTTAGTGCCTTCGTTACGGTTGGTCTGGTCGGCCACCATCTGCGGGTAGGAGCCCGGCGCGTAGCTGCCCATATTGGTCGGGTTTTTCTTGGCGTACTCAATCAGCTCGCGCATCGAGCTAACGCCAATCTTCTCGGGCACGCCGACCACCAACGGGCCTGATGGATAAAACGCCACCGGCACGATATCTTTGTCGAGGTTGTACGGCAGCTTGCTGTAGAGCACGCGGTTTTGCCACACCGTGCCAGAGGTGGTCATCAGCAGCGTGTAGCCATCGGCGGGCGACTTGGCCACCGCATCAATCGCAATGATGGCCCCCGCACCAGGTCTGTTTTCGACTATTGCCTGAATGCCAAACTTGGCTGTGAGCTGCTCCGCATACAGCCGTGCATAAGCGTCCGTCAGACCGCCGGCGGCAAACGCCACAATGATGCGAATCGGCTTGTTAGGCCACGGCGCGGTTTGCGCTGCGGCGATCGTCAAGGCTGATGGCAAAACCAAAGCGCCAGCGGCTGCGATGAGTTGGCGGCGCTGCAATTTGTCTTGTAAGGGTTTGACGATGTTCAAAGGATGTCTCCTGAATATGTTGTATGGATGGATAGTAAACACAGAAGCTTGCGTGCACCAGAGGCAAGATACTAAGAACTTGTCACTGGGGTGTCTTTTGGATGAACGAAAGCCAGTTCGCCATGCAAAAACCAACCAGAAAACAACTGCCAAGATATGCGCCGGCCTTGATGAACCGGAAAGTCATGCTGCTGTGCAGGCCGCCCTACTTAATCCACAGCCTCAGCGCATCCCAGGCCCGGCCCAGCACACCGGCTTGCTCAACCGCCTCCAGCGCATAAAGCGGTGCTTCCGCCACCACCGCCGGGTTGTCGCCGGAGGTAATTTTCAAGCTGCCAATGGCTTGGCCTTTGGTGAAAGGGGCGACTAATGGCTCTGGGCGGATAACCATGGTTTTTAGTTTGGTCGCGCTGCCTGCGGGCACGGCGACCACGATGGCTCTAGGCTGGCCGAGCTTGACGACCGGGCTTTTGCCCTTCCAGACGTTCGGGCTGGCCACGACTTGACCCGCATCGAACAGCTTGACGGCCTCAAACGCGGTGTAGCCCCAGTTGAGCAATTTTTGTGATTCGTTGGCCCTGGCGTTGTCGCTGGCTGTGCCCAGCACGATGGCCAGCAGGCGGCGTGGGCCGGGTGCGCCGGCTGCGCCCAAGTTGGGGAAGTCGCGCTTGGCAGTGGCAATCATGCAGTAGCCCGCAGCATCGGTGTGGCCGGTTTTCAGGCCGTCGACGCTGGGGTCGCGAAACAGCAGCGTGTTTCGGTTGGTGTCATTGGCAGCGGGCGTGCCTGCGTAGCGATACTTTTTAATCGCTGAAAAGCCAACGTATTCGGGAAAATCGTTCATCAAGCGGATGGACAAAATACTCAGGTCACGGGCGCTGGTGGTGTGGCCGGTTTCCGTTAAACCTTCTGGGTTTTTGTAGCTGGTATTGGTCATGCCAAGTGCTTTGGCTTGGCTATTCATCATTTGCACAAAGCGCTCGGCGCTGCCGCTCACGCCCTCGGCCAGCGCCATGGTGGCGTCGTTGCCGGACTGCACGACCATGCCTTTTATCAAGTCTTCCACAGGCACCTGCATTTTGGGGTCAATGAACATGCGTGAGCCGGGCATCTTCCAGGCACGTTCGCTGACGCTAAACGTTTGCTTCAAGTCGATTTTTTTTAACTTGAGCGCGTCAAACACCAGGTACTCGGTCATCAACTTGGTCAACGACGCGGGCTCGATGGCCATGTCGATGTCTTTGGCGGCGAGGATTTGATTGGCTGTGACATCGATCAGCAGGTACGCGCGGGCGGCAATCTCGGGCACGGGTGGTGCTTGGGCCAACACCTGGGTGGCAATCACAAACAACAGGCCTAGGCTGGCCTTGGGTAAACAGAACATGAACAAATCCGATGGCTAAGAAAACGCGATAAGAGGTGAAGACAAGTGGCGCACCACGAGGCTTTTAAGAAGGGGCAATTGTCCGTGAAAGAAGTGCCCAACGCCGGGCACAACCGTCACGGGCAGTGATTGTGGCCTGGCCCAATCCATCACCGCACCCAGTTCCACCGTGTCGTCAGTTTCGCCATGGATGACCAGGGTTTTAGCGTGCGCGGCAGCGTCAATCGGCGCCGCTGAACTGCGAACGACGCTGGTGCCGACCAAGACGAGTTTGTCAATCGCCCGTGCGGCGTAGAGCTTGGCAAACGCATGGCTGGTGACGAAAGCGCCAAAGGAAAACCCCGCCAAACACAGCGCGCCCGTGGGCGCGACGTGATGTACCACTGCCAGCATATCGTCCAGCTCGCCAATGCCTTCGTCGTGCACACCCTGTGTGCCGCCGACCCCGCGAAAGTTAAAACGCACGGCCGTCCAGCCGCATTGGGTGAAGGCTCTGGCCAGCGTTTGCACGACTTTGTTGTCTAGCGTGCCGCCGAACAAGGGGTGCGGGTGGGCAATAACAGCAACGCCTTTTGACGCCGCCCCGCCTGCCGGGACATCGATGGCGACTTCTATCGCGCCCACAGCGCCTTGAATATTTGATTTTTGGGTTTGGGCGTTCACTGGCGGAGTTTTATGAGCGTTAGTTTGCTATTGAATCAGGAGCTGCTTACACTTGTATTCATTGGTCTAGGGGCCTAAAAAACACCCCAAATGGTTGTTTTGAGGTGTTTTCAGCGATTTTTTCGCCTTCAGCGGCCTAAACCGACCGGCACCAGCAGCCGCTCAACCACTTGGCCTTTTTTTAAGTGCGATTCAACGATCTCGTCAATGTCCTGTGCGTCCACATAGGTGTACCACACCGCCTCGGGGTAGACCACTGCTACCGGGCCGACAGTACAGCGGTCCAGGCAACCGGCCTTGTTGACGCGGACTTTGCCAGGTGCTGACAAACCCGCCGCTTTGACTTGTGATTTGCAGCGGTCAAAGCCCTCCTGCGCGCGGTAGTTGGCGCAGGCATCTTTGCCGGGTTCGCGCTGGTTCAGGCAAAAGAAAATATGGCGCGCGTAATAATGCTCAGCGAGAGGTTCAGCGGCGGGTTCAGGTGACGCGTCGGATGTTGTGGTCAAAGTCATCTGACTATTTTACGTTCGTGCAGCATTCGCTGGACCAGACAATCTGGTCAGCAGATAAAACAAAGCCGCATACGGCCACAACCAACCCAGCCACTGCACCAAACCATGAAAACGAATAAAGCGTCCCTGCTCCCAGGTTTGCAGGGTTTGTGCAAAATACGCACTGGCAGGCGCATGGTTCAGCAAGCTGAGTTGGATGGCCAGCGCCAACAGCGCGAAAACCTCAGCGCCCCGGCGACCCAGCGTCAGCATCACCAGCGCCAGCGCAGCCGACAGCAGCAGCCCTGCACGGACTGGCAAATCAAGCCAAGCCCAGGCGTGCACCGGGCCATAACTGAGCGCTGCCGACAGCCCTGACACGGCGATGCCCGCGCCCAGGGTCAAGACAGCAAATACACACCGCCGCCACAGCGTACGCACCACGGCGTAACCCAACAGCAGCGGTATCAACGCCCCCAGCGCTACACAGACCAGCTCGGCCAGCGGCACCAGCGGCTGTAGTTCAATCTCGCGCACGGGCAGCCAGACCAGAAACGGTGATCCCTCCAAAGCCGCGCCCAGCGCGAGCTCTAAGCGCTCAAACACCTGGCCCAGCCCCATCGGCACCGCTGCCGGAAAGAGCAGCGCCACTGGCCACAGCACCAGCAGCGCCATGGCACCGCGCGCATCAGACGCCAGCCAGCGCGACCTGAAGCGACTCCAACGCCCCAGCGCACCCAGCTTTTCAAGCGCCCAGGCGGTGTACGCACCCAACGCAGCGCCCAAAGTGTTCAGCGCCAAATCGACATTTGACGGAATCCGCGATGGCAAGTAGCTTTGCAGGGTTTCAAGGCTTAACGACAGCAGCAAAGCAAGCCATACCGCCAACACCATCGCCCACCTGATGTAGCCACGGCGCAAACTGGCCAGCGTCAGCAAAAAACCCAAAGGCGCATAGCCCAGCAGATTGACGGCCACATCAAAGCCGCTCCAGTATTTCGGCAGCGGCGCGGTTAAAAAAGCAAGTGGTGAGATGCCTTGATTGCGCCACTCAGTGAAGGGGTACAGACTGGCGTAAACAATCAGGCAGATTAAAGCCAAAGACAAGGGCCAAGCGGCTGTCTTGAAGTCAGTATCAGAGATAGAATTTTCGGACTTCACTGATCCGTCCTGAATCGCCTAAAACGGCTTGACCACCACCAAAATCACCGCCACCACCAGCAACAGCACGGGCGCTTCGTTAAACCAGCGAAACCACACATGGCTACGCCTGTTTTGATCGGCCAGAAACTTTTTGTAGATGCCGCTGCACATGTGGCCATAACCAATGGCCAGCAGCACCACCACCAGCTTGGCATGCATCCAGCCGCTGCCCTGCCCCACACCGTAGCCCAGCCACAGCCACACCCCCAAGCCAACAGCTGGCACTGACAAAATGTGCGTAAATCTGAGCAGCTTGCGCGCCATCAGCATCAGGCGCTCCCGCTCGGCAATGCTCTCAGGCGGCACCATGGCCAGGTTGACAAATATGCGCGGCAAGTAAAACAGCCCCGCAAACCAGCTGGCGACAAAGATAATGTGGAATGATTTGACCCAAAGCATGGACGTAGTTTAGTCGCGTGCTGGCAAAAAGTGACATTGGCACATCGGGAAATTGATGGGCTGCGATGCAGGGCAAGCCGCCCTGTTAGTGGGCGAATCGATGCACCGGCCAAAAAAAGACCCGGAGGCAGAGCCGTCCGGGCGGTAAGCCTTTTTGCTGTTACACGCAAAGGCCCCGCTCAGGGAGGAAGAGCGGGATGCAGCTACTAGAAGTAACTGCACACATTGATTTTAACCCCGATTTTTCAATAGGATGCCGGTCTTTGGCGAAGCGAGTGGCGTGCCAAATTGGTCACTGGTGCGCGCCCGATAGCCCGGCTCTCGGCGACCCAGCAGGGCCAACAGGGCCGCACAGCGACCGCCAGGCGCGGCGCCGGCACGACCTGCCGCCGCATGGACTGTCTCGGCTAAAGCCCAGTTTGCACCCAAAAAGCAAGCTCCACTGCCCGGGTTTTTTCGCATTTCTATTAAAACTTAGCCAAACAGTAAATTAACTGTCACTTAAAGCGTCAAGCTTTGGCACAATTTGCTAATGACAAACTTTGCCCCCTACCCCGCTGGTCGCCCACGCCGCCTGCGCCGCGATGCCTTCACCCGCAACCTGGTGCGTGAAAACGTGCTGACCCCGCACGACCTGATTTACCCGGTGTTTGTGACGGAAGGCAAAGGCCAGCGGGTGCCGATTGCGTCCATGCCCGGCGTCGAGCGCCTGAGTCTGGACCTGCTGCTGCCGGTGGCTGAAGAATGCGTCAAGCTGGGCATCCCGGTGATGGCGCTGTTCCCGGTGATAGACGGCAGCCTGAAAACCTTTGACGGCGTGGAGGCCACCAACCCCGACGGCTTGGTGCCGCGTGTGGTGCGCGCGCTTAAAAAGCAGTTCCCTGGCCTGGGCCTGATGACCGACGTGGCGTTGGATCCTTTCACCACCCACGGCCAGGACGGCCTGCCGGATGAAAACGGCTACATCATGAACGACGAAACCAGCGCCATGCTGGTGCGCCAGGCGCTGTGCCAGGCCGAAGCCGGCGTGGATATCGTGGCGCCCAGCGACATGATGGATGGCCGTATCGGCGCGATACGCAACGCGCTGGAAGCGAAAAACCTGATTCACACCCGCATCATGGCCTACAGCGCCAAATATGCGTCGGCGTTTTACGGCCCCTTCCGCGATGCCGTGGGCTCTGCGGGCAACCTGGGCAAGGCCGATAAAAAGGTCTACCAGATGGACCCCGGCAACACCGACGAAGCCCTGCGTGAAGTTGCCCTGGACATCGCCGAGGGCGCTGACATGGTGATGGTCAAGCCCGGCATGCCCTACCTGGACGTGGTGCGCCGGGTGAAAGACGAATTCAAAGTACCCACCTTTGCCTACCAGGTCAGTGGTGAATACGCGATGCTCAAAGCTGCCGCGCAAAACGGCTGGCTGGACCACGATGCGGTGATGATGGAAAGCCTGCTGGCTTTCAAACGTGCCGGGGCTGACGGTGTGCTAACCTATTTTGCGCTGGATGCGGCAAAGAAGCTACGTCAAGGCTACTATTAAAAAAATAGCGACAAGCACCGGTATTTATTGGTCTAGAGACTTAAAACACTATAAAACCGGTTAAAAACAAGCCTCTAACGTGCAAATCATTGAATTTACCGCCGATAGCCTGCGCTTTGTAGATGCTGCGCCTGATCAGCCGCCGCGAGACGGTTTTGTCTGGCTTTTTTTGGAGCAACACGAGTTTGCGGCCGCGCAAGGCGAGCTACAGAAAGCGGCAATTAAACTTGGCGGCTCAGGGCTGTTGGACCTGCACTGCCAGGACTTGGCCAGCCCGGTGCATCCGTCGCACTATGACTCGACATCGGTCTATGACCTGATTATTTTCAGGCGGCTGGCGACCCAGCAGGAGACGCAGTTGGAGGATGACCACGACAAAGCCATTAGCGCTTACCACGGTCAGGGTCAAAGCACCAAGACCCGCAAACGGGGAGATCGCTTGCCTACCTTTAACCGTATTGCGTCCAAAGCCGTTGGTTTTGTGGTGTTTGACCGCTGCCTCATCAGCGTGCACCCGGCGGGATGCTATGCAGCCAAAAGTTTTATCCAGCGCTGCCTGGCCGATGCCAAATTTACACTTGATGCGGCCCAGCCGGACTCCGCTACGGGGCGTAACCGCCTGCCGATCAGTCCCGCTGACCTGGCACTGCGCATGATCAACACCATGGTTGACAGTTACCTCGATTTACGTAAGGTGCTGACCAGCCAGCTGGAGCACTGGCAGGCCGACCTTTTAAGAGCCAATTCGCGCTTTGACAACTGGGGCGCGCTGATGACAGCCAGGCAACAGTTGCATGTGCTGGAAGACCTCTGCGACGAACAGCTCGACGCCATGCAGGAGTGGCTGGATTCGCTGCGCGAGCAGCCTCTGGCATCGTTCATGAATGACGACGAGCAGGCCAGCCAAGCAGCACAGCAACGGCGCGACCAGTTGGTGGTCCGAGCCAGAGACGTGATGGAACATATCCAGCGCGTGACCCAGCACGCCCGCAGGCTGGAGCAATCAGCCGAGACCGCGGTACAAATCCATTTCAATGCGCAAAGCAACCGCACCAACGACGTGATGCGCACACTGACCGCAGTGACAGCTATTTTCTTGCCGTTAAACCTGATCACCGGCTTTTTTGGCATGAACTTTGAGCATATCCCCGGCCTGCATTCAGCCACAGCCTTCTGGCTAACGCTGGGCTTTATGGTGCTGCTGGTGGTGGTGGTGCTGACGACTTTCCTGCGCAAACGCTACATTGCGCGAACCGGGCGCTGAGTCAGCTTAAGCCGGTACTTGTTGGGCTTCGGTATTGATGACAAACCATTCCGGTACCGCTGGCCCCCATAAATAAAACGAGTCTTCTGGCGCGT
>JBBAPP010000072.1:0-11194 GCA_040400775.1 Polaromonas sp.
TTTTGGTGCTGTAACACACTGGATGGCGGTGTAATTAGCTCCTGAATGTAGAGCGCTCAGGGCAGACCTGACAGCCAGGCGTTGGCCTGCTTCCCAGCGGTTGAAGGGGTCACTGTCATGCGCCAGCAGGTGAAG
Organism: Polaromonas sp.; assembly: GCA_040400775.1. Classification (GTDB taxonomy): domain Bacteria; phylum Pseudomonadota; class Gammaproteobacteria; order Burkholderiales; family Burkholderiaceae_C; genus Polaromonas. Next base: position 136 of record JBBAPP010000072.1, read on the forward strand.
CAGTTGTGCATCGGTGTAGTCATACGCCAACACGACAGGGGCGGTGAAGCCGCGCAGGATGGATGGCACGGGCAGGGCTGTGATGCCGGTAAAAGTGAAGCTCTCCGTTGCTTGGGTCAACACCACGGTGCGGCTTGTGACGGCAGTCGCGTTGTCACCTGCAAGCTGTAACGGCAGGTCTGCACCATCAAGGTCTAGCAAGCCCAGTGCCACAGGAATCACAAACGGCTCTTTGCTGGGCTGACCCGTCGTGGGCGCGCAGCTTTGGCTCAAAGTCAGCGTATAGGTACTGGCAGCCGCGTCGTATACGCCCTGAGCCGTCACGCGCGGCGTGCCTGCTTGGCTGTACCAGCGCTTGAACTGCGGCAGCAGGCGCGCCAAACTTGACTCCGGGTTGGCATCAGCAATCGCTTGCGCAAAATCGTCACAGGTCACGGCCTGGCCGTCATGCCGCTCAAAGTACAGCGTCATGCCTCTGGCAAAACCTTTGCGGCCCACCGGGTCGTTGGTGCTTGCCACCAGGGTTTGCATCATACGTACGACCTCGGCACCTTTTTCGTAAATCGTCACAGTGTAGAAGTTGCTGATTTCCACGTAGCTGTCTGGCCGCACCGGGTGCGACATCGGGCCGGCGTCTTCGGGGAACTGGGCGGTACGCAATACGCGCACGTCTTCAATTCTTTTCACCGCGCGCGCTGATACGTCAGCGCACAAATCTTGTGAAAACTCCTGATCGCGGAAAACCGTCAAGCCTTCTTTCAACGACAGCTGAAACCAGTCTCGGCAGGTGACGCGGTTGCCAGTCCAGTTGTGAAAGTACTCGTGGCCGACCACGCTTTCAATGTTGCCAAAGTCCACATCTGTCGCGGTGACCTGGTTGGCCAGTACGTACTTGGTGTTGAAGATGTTCAGGCCTTTGTTTTCCATGGCGCCCATGTTGAAGTCGCTGGTCGCCACCACCATGAAGCGCTCCAGATCCAGAGGCAAGCCAAAACGCGCTTCGTCCCAAGCCACTGAATGCATGAGCGAATGCATCGCGTGTTCGGTTTTGTCCAAATCACCGGGGCGTACATAGACTTGCAGCGTGTGGTCTTTGCCAGCGCGTGAGGTGATGCGTTGCTCGCGGCAGACCAGTTGGCCGGCAACCAATGCGAACAAGTAGGCGGGCTTTTTATGTGGGTCTACCCACTTCGCAAAGTGGCGACCATCGTCCAGGCTGCCTTGCGCCACCAAGTTGCCGTTAGACAGCAGTACCGGGAACTTGAGCTTGTCGGCGCGTAACGTCACGCTGTACATGGCCATCACATCGGGGCGGTCTAAAAAGTAAGTGATGCGCCTGAAGCCTTCGGCCTCACACTGGGTAAAAAACGAATCGTTGCTGACGTACAAGCCCATCAGTTTGGTGTTCTTGGAGGGCAGGCAGGTGGTGAAAATTTCCAAATCGAAAGCGTCTGGCAAGTTGTCAAGCACCAACTGGTTGCCATCCAACTTGAAAGACGTGCCCTGGCCATTGACCAATACCCGGGAAAGATTGAGATCCTCACCGTCGAGACGCAGCGGCTGCGCAGGCAGATCCATATTGCGGCGAAGCGTCATTTTGTTCAGCACGCGGGTTTTGGCCGGGTCCAGGTCAAAGCATAGATCGACGGTGTCAATCCAGTAGGCAGGGGCGGTGTAATCAGCGCGGTTAATGGCCACGGACGGGCTTTGCCCGGCTCCGCTGGCGTCAAGCTTTTGCAACATGGGTGTTTCCTGAAAATATCGTCATGAAGAGGTCTTGGGCGGCGTTGCGCATTACACGCCCTGTTTGAGTGAAGCCTCAATAAACTGGTCCAAATCCCCGTCCAGCACCTTCTGTGTGGCTGAGGTTTCGTAGTTGGTGCGCAGGTCTTTGATGCGGCTGTTGTCCAGTACGTAGCTGCGGATCTGGTGGCCCCAGCCGACGTCGGTTTTGGTGTCCTCCAGCTTTTGCTGCGCTTCTTGCTGCTTGCGCAGTTCAAAGTCGTACAGGCGCGAGCGCAGGCGCTTCCACGCGACATCGCGGTTGCCGTGCTGGCTGCGGCCGTCCTGGCACTGCACCACGATGCCCGTGGGCAGGTGGGTCAGGCGCACCGCTGAGTCGGTTTTGTTGATGTGCTGGCCGCCGGCGCCGCTGGCGCGAAAGGTGTCGACCCGCACGTCGGATGGGTTGATGTCGATTTCAATCGAATCATCAATCTCAGGATAAACAAAGATCGAGGCAAACGAGGTGTGCCTGCCGCCTGATGAGTCAAATGGCGACTTGCGCACCAGGCGGTGTACACCTGTTTCGGTACGCAGCAGGCCAAAAGCGTATTCGCCCTCAATCTTGATGGTTGCGCCCTTGATACCAGCGGTGTCGCCTGCAGTTTCGTCTTCAATCGTGGTTTTAAAGCCCTTGCGCTCGGCGTATTTGAGGTATTGGCGCAAAAGCATGGATGCCCAGTCGCAGGCTTCGGTACCGCCGGCACCTGACTGAACGTCCAAAAAGCAATTCAGGGGGTCGGCCGGGTTGTTGAACATCCGGCGAAATTCCATTTTTTCGACTTCTACCGCTACCTTGGCAGCTTCGCCTTCGATCGATTGCATGCCCTGCGCGTCGCCCTCGGCTTTGGACATGTCAAATAACTCGCTGTTGTCTGACAACTCGCTGGTCAGGCGGTCAATCACCTGGACCACGTCTTCAAGGGATTTTTTCTCTTTGCCGAGTTCTTGTGCGCGCTTGGGGTTGTCCCAAACTTTCGGGTCTTCCAGGGCAGCGTTGACTTCGCTTAATTTACGTTCTTTGGCAGGGTAGTCAAAGATACCCCCTGAGCTCGTTCACACGCGTGCTCAGGTCAGCCAGCTGGTTGCCAATGGCGTTGATGTGTTCTGCTTCCATGATGTCCTCAGTCCAATTGTTACTTCAATTACCTGATTTTCTCATGCTCTGGACTTGGTCAGTTCAGAAAGTCCTCAATCAAGCTAGCCAAGGCCTCCGGCTGGTCGTGGTGCAGCATGTGGCCTGCGTCTGCAAGCCGGGCGACTCTGGCATCTGTAATCGACGTGAGCCGCGCATGGTAGTCCGCCAGTGTGTAGCGGCCCTGGTTCCATTTTTCAAGGGAATCGTCGGAGGCTTCCACCGCCAGCACCGGGGCGGTGATGCATTTGTAGATTTCCAGGGTTTCCTCAACCCGGTAAAGGTTGGCACTGATTACTTTATGCCCCGGATCGCCCAAAATCTGCCACTTGCCATCCGCATTGGGGGCGGCCCAGTGGCTGGCGAGCCAACTGGCTTTGTCATCGCTCAGACGCGGGTTGGTTTTCATCAGGCGTCTGGCCACACCATCGAGCCGGTCGTAGGGTTTCAGATCAAGCGCGCCCTTGTGAAGGCTCTTCAGCTCGTCCAGCCACTTGGCGTAGCGGGTAGGTGCTTGCTCGGGTTTGGTCGGAGCCATGCCAAAGCCCTCCAGGTTGACCAGCCGCCGGATACGTTCTGGTCGCACACCGGCATACGTCATGGCGACGTTGCCGCCCATGCTGTGGCCGACCAGGTCGATTTTTTGATCTGCTGCGTAATGGTCTAGCAAAAAGTCAAGGTCGGCCAGATAGTCTGGAAACCAGTAATTGTCGGCAGCGCCTTTGCTGCGTCCAAAACCGCGCCAGTCCGGGGCAATGATGCTGCGGCCAGTGGCGAAGGCATCGCTCAGCGCATCGACCATGAACTGATACGACGCGGCCACGTCCATCCAGCCGTGGAGTAAAACCAGCGGGGGCAGACTGTATGCCGCCACGCTTTTGGCTTTGCCGCTGTTCGAGAACTCTGCGTCTAATGCGCTGCCCCCCAGCGGTGCTGGCCTTGCTTGGGGCGGCCCGGCGCTGGCGGCCGCCGCGCTGTCAGGCCGCAATCCTTGCCAGATGCGGACGTGGTAGCTGAGCCCGCGTATTGGGACAAACTCGCTGAAAGAAGTGCGTTTTTCTTTGTACATTGGAGGGATGATAAAGAAAGCAAAACCTAAGCGCAGTCAAAACCGAGACAAAGCGCTGAATAGCCCGGTCGATAACTATGCCGAGTTGTATCAAAACTTCTTCTGGCAGGTGCCTGAATACTTCAACATTGCTGAAGTCTGTTGCAGCCGCTGGGCGGGTGCTTCAGATAGCTCGTCCAATACTATTAAAAGCGTAGCTGTTTACACCCATAAACAGGGCTTTACAGCCACTTTTCATACCTATTTTGCGCTAAAAAAAGCGGCCGATGCCCTTAGCCATGTGCTGCAAGGCCTGGGGGTGCAGCGCGGTGACAGGGTCGCCATCGTCATGCCGCAGCGTTTTGAAACGGCTGTGGCTTACATGGCGGTGTTTCAGCTGGGCGCCGTCGCCATGCCGCTGTCGATGCTGTTTGGGCCCGAGGCGCTGGAATACCGTTTGCAAGACAGCGAAGCGGTGGTGGCGATTGCAGACGACAGCAGCATGGCCAGCTTGCAGCAAGTGCGCTCTAGCTGCCCCGCTTTACGGGCAGTGGTGGCGGTCGGCGATGCGCGGGCTGATGTTCAATACGAGGCAGCCATTGCCAAGCAAAAAAATGCTTTCACAGCGGTCAATACCAAAGCTGAAGAGGCAGCGATATTGATCTACACCAGTGGCACCACTGGCCCGCCCAAGGGGGCTTTGCTGCCGCATCGGGCGCTGATTGGCAATTTGACAGGCTTTGTGTGCAGCCAGAACTGGTTTGGTTTTAACCCGCATCCTGAATCCGACTTTGCGCCCAACCCGGTGTCGGGGATGGCTAGGGAGGCGGAGAACGCATACCGGGCAGAGCCCAGCCCGAGAGACCAAAATACGTCGGTATTTTGGTCTCCTGCCGACTGGGCTTGGACGGGCGGATTGATGGACGCACTGCTGCCCACGCTGTACTTTGGTCGCCCCATCGTCGCCTTTAATGGCCGCTTCAGCCCCGAACTGGCCTTCAGCCTGATGCAGCAGCACGGCGTAACGCACAGCTTTTTGTTCCCTACCGCGCTCAAAGCCATGATGAAGGCCTATCCCCACCCACGCAAGCATTTCAAGCTAAAGCTCGAAGGGCTAATGAGCGCTGGCGAGGCCGTCGGCGATGCGGTGTTTGACTACTGCAAAAACCAGATGGGCGTGGTGGTGAACGAAATGTTTGGTCAAACCGAGATCAACTACGTGGTGGGTAACTGCAACCGGTTTTGGCCAGCGCGTCCCGGCAGTATGGGCAAAGGCTATCCCGGTCACCGTGTCGTGGTCATTGATGACGCTGGCAATGAATGCGCTGAAGGCGTGCCGGGCGATGTGGCCGTGAACCGCTTTGACGTGCACGGCCGGCCAGACCCGATTTTCTTTTTAGGCTACTGGAAAAAAGACGCCGCCACACAGGCGAAATTTACTGGGGACTGGTGCCGAACCGGTGACATGGCCACCCGCGATGCGGACGGCTACCTGTGGTACGAGGGCCGGGCTGACGATATTTTCAAAGCTGCAGGCTACCGGATTGGGCCGGGTGAGATTGAAAACTGTTTGCTCAAACACCCGGCAGTCGCCAACGCTGCCGTGGTGCCCAAACCCGACAAAGAGCGCGGCGCAGTGGTCAAAGCCTACGTGGTGCTTGCTCCTGATATAGGAGCTGCTCGCGCCCGTATTCATTCGTCTAAAGCCGTTTTTGATGCCGAAATAACAGAAAAATTACAGCAGCACGTCAAAAAAATGCTGGCGCCTTACGAATATCCGAAGGAAATTGAATTTATTGATGCGCTGCCCATGACGACGACGGGCAAGGTGCAGCGCCGAATTCTGCGACTTCAGGAAGAAGAAAGATTCAAAAAGGCATAAAAAGGCACGCAACCGTGCTTTTTTAAAAATGCTGCTGTCTGTGAAACGTCATTTTGAACGTCAATAAATCGATGCTGGCGCGGCACCGCTTATCGACTGCAAGACAATCGCCCAAGCGGACGGCACTTTTAGCCACATCCCAGCCGATTTAAACTAGCGCTCTGTGGCATTTGTCACTTTTTACACACCAACACCAACCTACATGAACAAAGTCCAACTTGGCCAAAGTGGCCTGCACGTTAGCCCCATCTGTCTGGGTACCATGACTTTTGGTGAGCAGGTTAACGAAAGCACCGCCCACCATATTCTTGACCATGCTGCGCATCGCGGTATCAATTTTATGGACGCAGCCGAGATGTATTCAGTACCCGCCAGGGCTGAAACCTTTGGTGCGACTGAAACCATTTTGGGCAACTGGTTTGCCAAACACCCAGCCGTCCGGCAGCAATGGGTGGTCGCTACCAAAGTTGCAGGTCCGTCACGCGGCATGCCGTGGATCCGCGACAACAGTCCGGACCTGACGGCGGCAGACATCACGGCGGCGTGTGAGGCCAGCCTGAAGCGCCTGCAAACCGATGTGGTGGACCTGTACCAAATTCACTGGCCTGCACGCAACGTGCCGATGTTTGGTGCGCAGTACTTTGACCCGACCAAAGACAAAGTGGTGACGTCTATCCATACCCAGCTCGAAGCACTGGGCGCGCTTGTCAAGGCGGGTAAAGTGCGCGCGATTGGTTTGTCGAACGAAACCCCCTACGGTGTGCATGAGTTTGCACGCCTGGCGGACCAGCATGGTTTGCCGCGCATCGCTACCTTGCAAAATCCCTACTGCTTGGTCAATCGCAGCTACGAAAATGGTCTGGATGAAAGTCTGCACCGCCTGGGTGTGTCCTTGCTTGCGTATTCGCCGCTGGCGTTTGGCTTGCTGACGGGCAAGTATGACAAGACCGGCATTGCAGATCCGGCGCACAAAGAAATTGGCCGCATGAGCCTGTTTGAAAGCATGCAAAAGCAGCGCTGGGGCAGGCCAGAGTCTTTGGCTGCTGCGCGCCGCTACAACCTGCTGGCCGTGGCCAATGGCTTGACACCGACACAAATGGCGCTGGCCTTTTGCTACACCAAATGGCAAGTGGCAAGTACCATCATTGGCGTGACGTCGGTCGCGCAACTTGATCAAGACATCGACGCATACGGTACGACTTTAGGTCCTGACGTGCTGGCCGAGATTGACAAAATCCGCTGGGACATTCGCGACCCGGCGCTTTAGCGTGGCTGCCAGTTTTGCTATGCTGCATTTTTTGACTGAATAACAAGAGGATTTGCTTTGGACTATGCCTACCCAATGGCTGCCGTGCTACTGGCTTACTTGGTCGGCTCGCTGTCGTTCGCTGTCATCGTCAGTCGTCTGATGGGGCTTAAAGACCCACGCAGCTACGGAAGCAACAACCCCGGCGCGACCAACGTACTTCGTTCAGGCAATAAAAAGGCTGCGGTCGCCACACTTTTGCTTGACGGCTTCAAGGGCTGGCTGCCTGTGGTGTTGGTCAAGTGGTTCGGCAAAGACTATGGGCTGGAAGACGGCACCATAGCCGCTGTGGCTTTGGCGGCTTTCTTGGGCCATTTGTTTCCTATTTTCTTTAAGTTCCAGGGCGGCAAAGGCGTAGCGACTGCAGCTGGCGCGCTGCTGGGTATCGAATGGCTGCTAGGTCTTGCCACATTGGCTACTTGGCTGATGGTTGCGTACTTCACGCGTTACTCGTCGGTTGCTTCGATAGCCAGCGCCACCTTTGCGCCGCTGTTTTATTTGTTTGGTGACCGTGCGGCCTGGTATGCAGAGCGCAGCGTATTGGTAGTGATCTTTATGATCGGTTTGTTGCTGGTAGTACGCCACCGTGAGAACATCAACAAGCTGCTGTTGGGAAAAGAGTCAAAACTGGGCTTTGGTAAAAAACCTGTGGAGTGATCGACTAGCTTTTGGCCAGCGTCATCTGGTCGATTTCGCGCGGCATTTTAAAGCGCGTAAAAAAAGGATTGCCCACCAGCACATAGAGCACAGGCGGCAGTACCGGCCAGCAACACGCTCAGCCATGCTGCAGTTTCGGTAGCAGGCTGATCGGTGCGTTCAGTCGCGAAAATTATTAAAGCTCAGTGGAAAGTCAGCGTTTTCAGCCCGGATCAAAGCCATAGCAGCTTGCAAGTCGTCCCGTTTAGCGCCGGTCACACGGACTTTTTCTTCTTGAATCGCGCCTTGCACTTTTATCTTGCTGCCTTTGAGCAGCACCTGAATTTTCTTGGCTAACTCGCTTTCAATACCGTTGCGCACAGTGTTGATTTGCTTGACTTTGTCACCGCCGATTTTGGTAGATTTGCCAACCTCCAGAAAGCGCGCATCGACAGCGGCTTTGGTCAGCTTGTTACGCAAAATATCATTGATTTGGTCGAGCTGAAAGTCGCTGTCGCCAATCAAAATTATTTCTTTGTCTTTTAGCTCAATCGACGCCGATGTACCTTTGAAGTCAAAGCGCGTGCCAATTTCTTTAGCGGTGTTTTCAACCGCATTTTTGACCTTGACCAGGTCCGCTTCAAGCACAGTGTCAAAAGAAGGCATAGTTTGGGCTTTTCAGGGGCAGTGAGACAATCAGTAGCTGAGCACTTTAGAAATTCAGATTTTCGGGATGAAGTGCAAGGCGCAGGTCGTATCGCTCTTTGAGCGCATATGAAGGTCGCGCAGGACACCTGAAAGTACTGCTGTGCATGAGGAGTCCGAGCACCGCAAAACGCCGCAATTTACCCGAAAAACGAATTTACAAAGTGCTCAGATGTTAGTCGAGAAAAACGTACCGCTCCAGTCTTTTAATACCTTTGGCATTGTGGCCAGGGCTTTGTCTTTGGTCCGCCTTCAAAACCTGGCGGATATCGATGCCGTTTTGGCAGATCCAGCCTTAAAAGCTGCACCCAAGTTCATTCTGGGTGGCGGCAGCAATATTGTGCTGACGGGGGATGTCAAGGCGCTGGTGCTCAAAGTTGACATGCTTGGCAAACGACTGGTCCATGAGACCGCCAAAGCCTGGATTGTGGAGGCAGGTGCAGGTGAAAATTGGCACGATTTTGTCACTTGGACGCTAGAAAACGGCTTTCCTGGCCTGGAAAACCTGGCCCTTATCCCCGGCAGCGTGGGGGCTGCACCGGTGCAAAACATTGGTGCTTATGGCGTCGAGCTGCAAGACCGTTTTGAATCACTCGATGCGGTGGACTTAACGACCGGCCAGCGCTTTAGCTTGAATGCTGCGCAATGCGCTTTTGGCTACCGTGACTCGGTGTTCAAACATCTGTCACTGCGAGGTTTTGGCTTGGCAGGCAAGGCCCTCATTACACACGTACGCTTTGCCTTGCCGAAAAAATGGTCAGCCGTGCTGGGCTATGCTGATATTCAGAAAAAATACGCAAAAGCCAATCCTGACCCGCTTACGGCGCTACAAATTTACCAGTGGGTGTGCGAGATTCGCCGTGCCAAGCTGCCTGACTGGCAGGTGCTAGGCAACGCTGGCAGTTTTTTTAAAAATCCGACGGTCAGCAGTGAGCAATGTGCCGACATCATCGAGCGTGAACCGAAAATCGTCCATTACGTGCTGGCCGATGGCTCGGTCAAGTTGGCGGCTGGCTGGCTGATTGACGCTTGTGGCTGGAAGGGCAAACACATCGGCAACGCAGGGGTGTATGAGCGGCAGGCTTTGGTGTTGGTCAACCGGGGTGGCCGTACCGACCCGGTCACGGGCGGGGAAGTCATGACGCTGGCCAAGTCGATTCAAACCAGCGTCTATGAGCGCTTTGGCATCATGTTGGAGCACGAGCCGGTGGTGGTGTAGGGCTACAGATTCAAGGCGCCAAGCGTTCCCTGAGCCATCCGCCATCAGCTTGCAGCGCGTAGCGCAAGCGGTCATGCAAGCGGCTTGGCCGGCCTTGCCAAAACTGCCAGTGGTCGGGCTTTAAGCGGTAGCCGCCCCAATGCGGCGGGCGCGGCGGCTGTAACAAAAATTTGGCACCGTACAGCGCTGCATTGGCGACCAGCACCCCACGGCCTGAAATCACCTCGCTCTGCGGGCTGGCCCAGGCGCCAATCCGCGAGTCCAGGGGGCGGGAATGAAAGTAGGCGTCGCTTTCTTCGGCAGAAACTTTTTCAACCAGGCCTTCAATCCGAACCGTACGCTCGAGTTCAACCCAATGAAACTGCAACGCTGCATACGGGTTGCCGGCCAGCTCCTGCCCCTTACGGCTGGCGTAATTGGTGTACCAGACGATACCGCGCGGATCGAAGCCCTTGATCAACACCACCCGGACAGACGGCCGCAAGTCGCCGCCTACCGTGGCCAGTGTCATGGCATTGGGCTCGGGTACCTGTGCCGCAATGGCTTCTTGGAGCCACTGGTCGAATTGTGTAAAGGGATCAGCCTGAGAAGCCTGTTCGTTGAGTTCTGCGCGTTCATAGCTTTTGCGCAGGTCGGCTATGGACGCTGCATGGGGTGTTGGGTCGGTCATGTTTCTAGTATAAAGAGGGCTCTGCATCAGCTCCTGCGATAGCCAATATGTCCTTTTCCCCACCTTGTCCGGTAGTCATAGTGTTAGCCGCAGGCCGGGGCGAGCGCTTTCTCGCGTCTGGCGGCACGAGCCACAAATTGCACGCCCTGCTGGCTGGCAAGCGGGTGATCGATCACGTGCTGGATGCCGTCAAAGCCAGCGCTCTGGCTTATCACGTAGTGGTATCTGACCCGGCGCGGCCTGGCATGGGCGACTCGATTGCAGCGGGTGTTAGAGCCACATCCAGCGCTACCGCATGGCTGATTTTGCCTGCCGACTTGCCGCTGATCAGCAGCAGCAGCTTACGCGCGTTGGCTTTTGCGCCACCATGCGCCGTCACCGTGCCGATCTACCAAGGCCAGCGTGGCCACCCGGTGCGTTTTGGCTTGGAGTGTCTTTCAGACCTCATGAATTTACAAGGAAATCAGGGTGCTGCCCAATTGATACGCCGCCAAAAAGCTACTGATTCAATAGCAACAATTGACCTGGATGATGTGGGCTGTGTGATGGATGTGGACACGCTAGACGACCTGCAGCGTGCGCAAGCTGTGCTTTTCAGTCGCCAAGCTTAGTTCAGCTGCTTAGTCGCAAACGCGTTTGAGTAATTCACCCAAGGCCCGGTCATGTATGCCTAGCT
>JBBAPP010000073.1:0-11048 GCA_040400775.1 Polaromonas sp.
ATAGACTGCCAGTACGGGCGTCCATCACGTCGGCCAGACGCTAGTCCTGATGGCCATGCCGTTGGCTGATACGTGCGTGCATTCCGCGAAACGGCTGGCCGTGCGAGGGCAGGGTCAGGGTGTCAGTCGGCAAACACAAATACTTGTCGATAGATTACAAAAAAAGCCGCAGCCGCTCCAGCACACCAGCGTCGTCGGCGCAAGGATGCGGTTCGGCTAACGCTGAAGGTTCAGGTACTATTCAGCATGATTGACGTTTACGTAAACGTCATCGTAGACCTATATTTACGCATGCGGCTCTGAGTGTCGCCAACGCATTACCTCCGACCACTATGGCCACATCGACAGCCACTTACACCATCAGCGACCTGGCAAAGGAGTTTGACCTGACGACCCGTGCCATGCGGTTTTATGAAGATATGGGTTTGCTACAGCCCCAGCGCGAAGGCGTAAGTGGCCGTAACCGGGTGTATACCGCGCGTGACCGGACGCGCCTCAAGCTCACACTGCGCGCCAAACGGCTGGGCCTGTCTTTGGTGGAGGCCAAAGAGATCATTGACTCGTACGACACGCCCCGTGACACGGCACCACAGTTGCGAAAGTTCTTAGCCATTTTGACCGACCACCGTAAAAAGCTCGAGGCGCAATTGCTGGATTTACAGGCCAATCTCGACGAGATACGCAGCCACGAGAAAGAGACAAAGTCTTTGCTCGTCAAAGCCGAAAAATCGAAATCTGGCCGATAATTCACAATTGACGTTTACGTAAACGTCAACCTAAAACTGCACCACCCGGATATTTGTATGGCTGACAACACACCTGCTTCTGATCTGTTCAAGCGCATTGAAACCAGCTTTTTGCGCCAGGGCATGATGCAAGCCCTGGATGCCAGCCTGCTGCGGGTGGCACCCGGGTTGTGTGAAGTGTCCTTGCCGTACTCAGAACGCGTGTCGCAGCAGCAGGGCAGCTTTCACGGCGGGGCGATGGGCGCGCTGGGCGACATTGCTGGCGGTTATGCCGCTCTGACGATGGCGCCGCCAGACATGGAAGTCACCACCGTTGAGTACAAAATCAACTTCCTGGCCAGCTTGACTGGCGGCGAATTACGCGCCATCGGGCGCGTTGTCAAGGCAGGTAAGCGCATCATCGTTACCACTGCCGAAGTGACGCATGTCGATGCCGCTGGCCATCAAACCGCTTGCGCCGTGATGCAGCAAACACTGGTTCCCGTTCCCAAAACTTATTGAAGCTATCTGAAGGTACCCACATGACTGACTTGCCTGGCCTGAACTTTCAACTCGGTGAGGAGATTGATGCGCTGCGTGACGCGGTACGCGACTTTGCCCAAAGCGAAATCGCTCCACGGGCCGCAGAGATTGACAAAAACGACTTGTTTCCCGCTGACTTGTGGCAAAAAATGGGTGCACTCGGCGTGTTGGGCATCACCGTAAGTGAGGAATATGGTGGCGCTGGCATGGGCTATCTGGCGCACATGGTTGCGATGGAAGAAATCAGCCGCGCCAGCGCCTCGGTGGGTTTGAGCTACGGCGCGCACAGCAACCTGTGCGTGAACCAGATCAAACGCAATGGAACGCCAGAGCAACGCCGAAAGTATCTGCCTAAACTCATCTCCGGTGAGCATGTGGGTGCATTGGCCATGAGCGAGCCAGGCGCGGGCAGCGATGTCATTTCAATGCAGCTAAAAGCCGAAGACAAAGGTGGTTACTACCTGCTGAACGGCACAAAAATGTGGATCACCAACGGCCCAGATGCCGACACCTTGGTGGTGTACGCCAAGACTGACCCTGATTTGGGCGCGCGAGGTGTAACAGCCTTCCTGATAGAGAAAAACATGAAGGGCTTTGCATGTGCGCAAAAGCTAGACAAGCTGGGCATGCGCGGTAGCCACACCGGCGAGCTGGTTTTTAACAACGTTGAGGTACCCGCCAGTCAAATATTAGGCGGCTTGAACGGCGGTGCCAAAGTTTTGATGAGCGGTCTGGACTACGAGCGCGCGGTGCTGGCCGCTGGGCCCATTGGCATCATGCAGTCTGTCATGGACAATGTTGTGCCCTACATCCATGACCGCAAGCAATTCGGTCAAAGCATTGGTGAGTTTCAATTGATTCAAGGCAAAGTTGCCGACATGTACACCGTGTTGCAGGCAGGCCGCGCATTTTGCTACACCGTAGGCAAAAACCTCGACATGCTGGGCACAGAGCACGTACGCCAGGTTCGCAAAGACTGCGCATCGGTCATTTTGTGGTGCGCCGAAAAAGCCACCTGGATGGCGGGCGAGGGCGTACAAATTTTTGGTGGCAACGGTTACATCAACGACTACCCGCTGGGCCGGTTATGGCGCGATGCAAAGCTGTATGAAATTGGCGCTGGTACGAGCGAGATCCGGCGTATGCTGATTGGGCGAGAATTGTTTGCAGAAACTCTTTGATTTGCGGGAAAGACCAGCGTACATGAAGCGAAGCGAAATGCGCTGCTCTGTCCCCAAACTGATTGGCTTGCCTGAGACCCTGTAGTTCGAAAATCAATTCATGCCATTACGACATCTGCTTCAACACAACCGCAGCTGGGCTGCGCAAACAGTGCGGGAGCGGCCGCAGTTTTTTACCAATTTGTCAGAGCAGCAAAAGCCGCGTTACATGTGGATTGGCTGCAGCGATTCACGCGTTCCTGCCAACCAGATCACGGGCCTGGAGCCCGGTGAGGTTTTTGTTCACCGCAACATTGCCAATGTGGTGGTTCACAGCGATTTGAATGCACTCTCAACCATCCAGTATGCCGTCGACATGCTGGAGGTGGAGCATGTCATCGTCTGCGGACATTACGGCTGCGGTGGTGTCCAGGCAGCCTTGCAGAACGCACGGATTGGCCTGGCAGACAACTGGATACGGCATATTCAGGATGTGCGTGACCGCTATCAAGAGCGACTGCATGCTGCAGAACCTGCAGAGCGTCTGGATATTTTGTGCGAGCTCAATGTCATTGAGCAGGTGGTGAACGTGTGCCACAGCACCGTGATGCAGGATGCGTGGGCTCGAGGCCGCGTGGTGACAGTGCATGGCTGGATTTATGGCGTACACGACGGCTTGCTGCAAGACCTGCTGATGTCTGCGTCAGGCCCCGAGCAGTTGCTTAACCTGCATGCTGCTGCGGTGGTCAAGCTGTTTGACCGCAAGTCAACGCAGGCCAGCGCCAGCAGCCTGGTCGCCCAATGAAAACCGATGCTGACCCGCATGTTCCCCCAACGGCTTGATTCTTCTGTCGCCTACGACATCGCCAAAGCGATGATGGACGGCTTCAACCGCCATTACCAGCTTTTCCGTACCGAATCAGCGCGCGCCAAACATCGTTTTGAAACCGCAGACTGGCACGGCCAGCAGCGCGCCCAGCGCGAGCGGATCGAGTTTTACGACCTGCGCGTGCGTGAGGCATCGATGCGGCTTGAGCGTGAATTCAAAGGCGGCGAGCAAACCATGGACGTGTGGCAGCAGGTCAAGCTGCACTACATCGGGCTGCTGGTCAACCACCAGCAGCCCGAGCTGGCCGAGACATTTTTTAACTCCGTCACAACAAAAATTTTGCACCGCAGTTATTTTCAAAATGACTTTATTTTTGTGCGGCCTGCTGTCAGCACTGAATATATTGAAAACGAAGAACCCACCGCCGACCCCACATACCGCGCCTATTACCCCAGCCTTGACAACCTGCAAAACAACGTCATCAAGCTGGTACAGGACTTTGGTTTGCGGCTTGGATTTGAAGACCTGCCGCGTGACGCGGGCTATGTGGTTGACGCCCTGCAAAAGCGATTGGGCGACGTCAAGTTGCGCGCCAACTTTCAGATCCAGGTCTTGTCAAGTTTGTTTTACCGCAACAAAGGCGCTTATGTGGTCGGCAAAATCATCAACGGCTTCACCGAGCATCCGTTTGCGCTGCCGCTGCTGCATAACAAGAATGGCAAGCTGGTGATTGACGCAGCGCTGTTTGGCGAAGACGACCTGCTGATGTTGTTCAGCTTTGCGCGTGCCTACTTCATGGTTGACATGGGCATCCCGTCGGCCTATGTGCAGTTTTTACGCAGCATGATGCCGCGCATGCCGCGTGCCGAGATTTACAACGCACTCGGCCTGGCCAAGCAGGGTAAGACGCTTTTTTACCGCGATTTTTTGTACCACCTGCGGCATTCCACTGACAAGTTCCGTATTGCACCCGGCATCAAGGGCATGGTCATGCTGGTCTTTGACTTGCCCAGTTTTCCGTATGTGTTCAAGGTTATCAAGGACTACTATCCGCCGCAAAAAGACACCACGCGCGAACAAATTAAAGCTAAATATTTATTGGTCAAACAGCACGACCGGGTGGGCCGCATGGCCGATACGCAAGAATACAGCGAAGTGGCCTTCCCGCGCGATCGGTTTGGCGACGAGCTGATCGCCGAGATCGAAAAATTTGCACCCAGCCAGCTCGAAATATCTGACCGCGATGGTGATGGCAAGGCAGAAGTCATCATCAAACACGTCTACATCGAACGTCGCATGATTCCGCTCAACATCTATTTGCAAGAAGCCTTTGACCTGGGGGTTGCTGAACCCGCAGCCCAGCAGCAGATTGAACGCGCTGTGCTGGAGTACGGCAACGCCATCAAAGATTTGGTTGCCGCTAATATCTTCCCTGGCGATATGTTGTGGAAGAACTTTGGCATCACGCGCCACGGCAAGGTGGTGTTTTACGACTACGACGAGATTGAATACATCACCGACTGCAAGTTTAGAAAAGTACCCATGCCGCGCAATGAAGAAGACGAAATGAGCGGCGAGATTTGGTATTCCGTCGGACCGAAAGATGTATTCCCTGAAACCTTCGGTCCGTTCTTGCTGGGCAACGATGCGGTACGCGGTGTGTTTATGCAACACCACGCTGATTTGCTCGATGCCGCCTTCTGGCAAAACCACCAGTCACGTATTCAGGCCGGACATGTGTTTGACGTGTTTCCCTATGAACAAGACAAGCGCTTTGCGCAGGCTAATAATATTTCTGTTGCTTAACTAAAAACTCCATTAAAAGGAAAAACCATGCAAGATTCCACCACCCAAGACGCGATTGTCATTCTCGGGGCAGCGCGTACCCCCATGGGAGCCTTTCAAGGCGACTTTGCGTCACTCAGCGCCCATGACCTGGGCGGCGTAGCCATTAAGGCCGCCGTTGCGCGGGCCGGTATTCCTGCCGATAAAGTCGATGAAGTGTTGTTTGGCAACTGTTTAATGGCCGGGCAGGGCCAAGCGCCAGCACGCCAGGCGGGCTTCAAAGGCGGGTTGCCTGCCAGCGCGGGTGCGGTCACCTTGTCAAAAATGTGCGGTTCAGGCATGCAGGCCACGCTGCTGGCGCACGACCAACTGTTTGCCGGTAGCCGTGACGTGATGGTGGTCGGCGGCATGGAGAGCATGACCAACGCGCCCCACCTGTTGCTCAAAGGGCGTAGCGGCGTTCGTATTGGGCACGACCGTATGTATGACCACATGATGCTCGACGGCCTGGAAGATGCCTACGAGCCAGGCCGCACCATGGGTACCTTTGGCGAGCAGTGTGCTGACAAGTACAGCTTTACCCGTGAAGCGCAAGACGCGTTTGCCACTGCCAGCGTCAACCGTGCCAAGGCCGCGACTGCGTCAGGGGCGTTCAATGCAGAGATCACGCCAGTCACTGTCAAAACCCGTGCAGGTGAGCTGGTGATTTCTATTGACGAAGGCCCGGGAAAAGTCAAGCTCGACAAGATTGCTGGGCTCAAACCGGCATTTAAAAAAGACGGCACCATCACTGCCGCGTCCAGCTCGTCGATCAACGATGGGGCGGCGGCATTGGTTTTGAGTCGTGCGTCCACTGCAAAAGAGCTGGGCGCAAAACCCATCGCCCGCATCGTCGGCCACGCCACTTTTGCGCAAGAACCCGAGTGGTTCACCACCGCACCGGTTGGCGCGGTTAACAAGCTGCTCAAAAAAATCGGCTGGACAGTCAAAGACGTTGATCTGTGGGAAATCAACGAGGCCTTTGCCGTGGTGCCGATGGCGGCGATGACCGAGCTTGGCATTGGCCACGACATCGTGAATGTCAACGGCGGCGCCTGCGCACTCGGCCACCCGATCGGTGCCAGCGGCGCCCGCATCATCGTGACCTTGGTTTACGCACTCCAGGCGCGGGGCTTGAAAAAGGGCATTGCCACGCTGTGCATTGGCGGCGGTGAGGGAACCGCGATGGCGATTCAGCTGGTGTAAAAAATACTATAAATTTAATAGCTGTGTGCGCCCGTATATATTGGTCTGGAGGCTATTTTGATACTGAATAACGAGCAAAATCAAATCCGCGACGCAGTGCGCGACTTTGCCTTGCAAGAGCTTTGGCCTAACGCTGCCAAGTGGGACAAGGCGCACACCTTTCCAGTCGAAGCACACACAGGCCTGGCTGCGCTTGGCGCTTACGGCATTTGCGTACCTGACGATTTGGGCGGTGCCGGACTTGACTATTTGACCCTGGCGGTAGTGATTGAAGAAATCGCCGCTGGCGACGGTGGCACCAGCACGGCGATCAGCGTGACCAATTGCCCGGTCAATGCCATCCTCATGCGCTACGCTAATGCGCAGCAACAAAAGCAGTGGCTCACCCCGCTGGCGCAGGGCCACATGCTGGGTGCGTTTTGCCTGACCGAGCCGCATGCGGGCAGTGATGCGTCATCGCTCAAAACCACAGCCGTTAAAGAGGCAGACGGCTATCGTCTAAACGGCGTCAAGCAGTTCATCACCAGCGGCAAAAACGGCGATGTCGCCATCGTCATCGCCGTGACCGACAAAGGCGCGGGTAAAAAGGGCATGAGCGCCTTCATCGTGCCGACCAGCACGCCAGGCTACAGCGCCGACCGGCTGGAAGACAAGCTGGGCCAACATTCCAGCGACACCGCGCAAGTCAGCTTTGACAACTGCCGCATCCCCTTTGACAACCTGATTGGCCTTGAGGGCGAAGGCTACAAAATTGCCTTGAGCGCGCTGGAAGGCGGTCGCATCGGCATTGCCGCCCAAAGCATTGGCATGGCGCGCAGCGCGTTTGAGGTGGCGCTGGCCTATGCCAAAGACCGCACCGCCTTTGGCAGCGCCATCATCAATCACCAGGCGGTGGGTTTCAGGCTGGCCGACTGTGCCACGCAGATTGAAGCAGCCAGACAGCTGACCTGGCACGCCGCCAGCCTGCGCGATGCAGGCCTGCCCTGCCTGAAAGAAGCCGCCATGGCCAAACTGTTTGCCAGCGAGATGGCCGAACAGGTGTGCAGCGCCGCCCTGCAAACGCTGGGCGGCTATGGCTATGTGAGCGACTTTCCCATTGAACGGATCTACCGCGACGTGCGAGTCTGCCAAATTTACGAAGGCACGTCGGACGTGCAGAAGATCATCATCCAGAGGGCGTTGGCATGACACCCAACCCGCCACCCAAGCAGTTATCTAACCCATCCATAGCCGGTGCAGAGCATCACCACGCCGACCTGGGTGATGTGCAATTGCATTACGTCACCATGGGCAAAGCCAGCACCAGCACCAGTACTAACACCAGAACAAACAATCTACCCGTGGTGTTGCTGCATGGCTGGCCGCAAAGCTGGTACGCGTGGCGCCATGTTATGCCTGAACTGGCCAAAACGCGCTTAGTGATTGCGCCTGATCTGCGCGGCCTGGGTGACTCGTCGCGTCCGCTGGAGGGGTACGACAAAAAAACCATCGCGCATGACATCTGGCGCTTGCTGCACGACCACCTGGGTCTCAAAGAGTTTTGTCTGGTCGGCCACGATTGGGGCGGGCCCACAGCCTACGCCATGGCGGCGGCGCATCCCCAGGCCGTGCGCAAGCTCGCCGTGCTGGATGTGACCATCCCTGGCGACGGCGGCACCAATTTCAGCCAAGGCGGCAGGCGCTGGCACCATGCCTTTCACCAGACAGTGGATTTGCCGGAGGCGCTGATCGCTGGCCGCGAGCAGATTTATTTCACCTGGTTTTACCGCAACTGGGGCCATCACAGCCAAGTTTTGCCAGACCAGGCCATCGCCGAATATTTGCGCGTTTACAGCCAGCCGGGTGCGCTGCGAGCCGGGTTTTCTTATTACCGAAACCTTTCGCGCGACACGCTGGACAACCAGGCCATTGCCCAGATCTTCAAGCTAGCCATGCCGGTGCTGGCTCTGGGTGGCAACAAGGGCTGGGGGCGCGGCACGGAAGTGCTCGACTCATTGCAGCGCCTGGGCACCGATGTACGTGGCGGCGTGATAGACAACTGCGGCCACTGGATGGCTGAAGAGCAACCCGATGCGCTGTTAGCACACTTGCTGCCGTTTTTGGCAGCCTAGTAGGGGCTGCTGGATGGGTTTGAATCGACCTACAAATGGCTGAAAATCAGCCATTTGTAGGTCGATTTTTTCAGCCAGTAAAAGTCAGTTAACAATGGTTTTAACGTGAAAAACCCAACCCTGATTGAACCAAGCTGCCACTGTGGGCGTACCAATGCAGCTGGCAAACTTCTCAAACTAGCCGCCTGCTGCGTCCGTTACCTCAACGATTTTGAAAACACCCCCGCCCCCGATGCGGAAAGCCTGATGCGCTCGCGCTACAGCGCTTTTGTTTTGATGCGTGCTGACTATCTGCTAGCTACTTGGCACACCAGCACGCGGCCTGCCGACGTCTCGCCAGACGACGGCACCAAGTGGTTGGGCCTGGACCTGCGCCGCCACGTGGTTACGGATGTCGACCATGCACGGCTTGAGTTTGTCGCCCGCTACCGCATAGCGGGCCGGGGTGCGCGTATCCATGAGCTGAGCCGCTTTATTCGTGAGGCAGGGCGTTGGTACTATCTGGATGGTGATTTGCTGTAAAAGGGCAATTCCTGACCTTTTTCAGGCATGTTTTAGGCCTCTAGCCCAATAGATTCGGGTGTAACCAGCTCCTGATTAAATAGCAATTTAAAAATGACTCGCTTGAAATTTGACGCGGTCTTGTTCGACTGCGATGGCGTGCTGGTTGACAGTGAACCGATTACCAACGGCGTGCTGCGTGACATGCTGGCTGAAACTGGCTGGGTACTGTCAGCCGCTGAATGCATGCGCCTGTTTATTGGCAAGGCCGTCATAGACGAACGCGCCATGATTGAAGCCAACACCGGCCAGCCACTGACGGTCGACTGGATGCAGCGCTTTCGTGAGCGGCGCAACGCCGGTTTGCTGGCGGGTTTGCAAGCGATGGATGGCGCAGTACCAGCGGTTGCCAAAATCTACCAACTCTACGCCGGCCGCATTGCCTGCGCATCGGGTGCTGACCGCTTCAAGGTCGAGCTGCAACTGGACAAATGTGGCTTGATGCCCTACTTCAAAGGCAACATTTTTAGCGGCCACGAGCTGCCGCGCTCCAAGCCTTTCCCCGATGTGTATCTGGCCGCCGCCGCCGCGCTGGGGGCAGATGCCAGGCGCTGCGCGGTGGTAGAGGATTCAGTCACCGGCGTGATGGCCGGTGTGGCGGCGGGCGCTACTGTGTTTGGCTACAGCCCGTCTGCGGCGGGGCATGACGCGACCCCGGCGCTGATGGCTGCAGGGGCGGTGCAGGTGTTGACTGACATGGCTGAGCTGCCAGGCTTGCTCGTCAGCTTTGCGCTTCAGCCCTGAGCGGCAAGCCAGATTGGCCGGCAAGGTCGATTTCAGTTGTTTTCGGTCATTTTATATGCCAAATTGGCTTCTGGCTCAATAAATTCGGGCGCAAGAAGCTATCAAAAGCATAGTTTTTTGAAGGCGTGATAGCACCTACAAATCCCAGCCGCCCGTAAAACCCTGCCGCATGCTACCCTTGCAGCCCGACTTTTAAAATACCAATCCACAGATTGCGAGACACACCATGCCCGGACTCCTGCCCAACGTTGACCCTGACGGCCTGCTTGAATTCTCGGT
The DNA here is from genome assembly GCA_040400775.1 of Polaromonas sp. GTDB lineage: Bacteria > Pseudomonadota > Gammaproteobacteria > Burkholderiales > Burkholderiaceae_C > Polaromonas. The sequence goes on from JBBAPP010000073.1 coordinate 9,983, forward strand.
GGTCTACACCGACCGCTCGCTCAACCACATGTCTAAAAGCTTCCAGCATGTGATGACGGATATATCAAGCATTTTGAAACAGGTCTACAACGCCCCGTCAGCCGTGCTGGTGCCCGGCAGCGGCACCTACGGCATGGAAGCCGTGGCCCGCCAGTTTGCCGCTGGCAAGCATGTGATGGTGATCCGCAACGGCTGGTTCAGCTACCGCTGGACGCAAATTTTTGACATGGGTAACATCCCTGCATCGCACACCGTGATCAAAGCCCGCCAGGCCAGTAAAGGCGCGCAAGAGCCTTGGGCCCCCGCACCGATTGCCTTAGTGCAAGCGGCGATTGCCAAAGAAAAGCCCGCCCTGGTCTTTGCCCCGCATGTTGAAACATCCGCCGGCATGATGCTGCCCGACGGCTACCTGCGCGCAGTGAGCGATGCCGTACACGCCGTAGGCGGTTTGTTCGTACTCGACTGCATTGCATCAGGCGCGATGTGGGTAGACATGCAAGCCACCGGCGTTGACGTGCTGATATCCGCCCCACAAAAAGGCTGGAGCAGCTCCCCCTGCTGCGCCATGGTCATGCTTAGCGAACGCGCCCGGGCGGCGATTGACGGCACCACCAGTTCCAGCTTTGCCTGTGATTTGAAAAAGTGGCTGAACATTATGGAAACCTACGAAAAAGGTGGCCACGCCTACCATGCCACGCTGCCAACTGACGCCCTGACACGCCTGGCCGCAGTCATGAAAGAAACCCAAGCCTACGGCTTCGCCAAAGTGCGCGCCGAGCAAATGGCACTGGGCAGCAAGGTGCGCGCACTGTTTGAAGGCCGGGGCTTAAAAAGCGTAGCCGCTGAAGGCTTCAAAGCCCCAGGCGTGGTTGTCAGCTACACCACCGACCCAGAGATTCAGTCAAGTAAAAAGTTTTTGGCAGAAGGCCTGCAAACCGCCGCTGGCGTGCCCCTGCAATGCGACGAAGGCCCAGACTTCATGACCTTCCGCGTGGGGCTGTTTGGGTTGGAAAAGTGGCATAACGTGGATCAGACGGTGGCTAATTTGGCTGGAGCGCTGGATCGG
>JBBAPP010000074.1:0-10958 GCA_040400775.1 Polaromonas sp.
ACGCCCAGCAGGCGGTCGGTGTGGCCGCTGCCCGACAGCAACACCACCACCTTGCCTGGCAACGCGGCTTTAACCAGCGTGTTGGCCATGCTGATGTCTTTGGCAATCTGGATGCGCGTCATCGGTGTGATCTGACTTTCTGGCAGCAGGTTGCAGTGGCCGCTGCGGATCAGCTGCTGCTGGGCTTTGAGCGCCGGGCCCGGCAACTGGCCGTCCAGTGCGCTGTCGTTCATGTTGCCCCGCATCAGCGCACGCGGCTGGTTAGCGCCCAGCACCGGCACACCGCCGCGGACGGTGGTCATCACAGCGGGGCCATAGGCTTGCCACGGCCAGCCTTTGTCGTCCCATTTCAAGGCGCTTTTGACGTCCTGCTCGGTCGAGCTGGGGTGCAGGCCGGCAGTGCTGACGCCCACATCCACCATCTCCAGCGCTACCGCGGCCAGCAACCCGCGCTGTGCCAGCAGGGCAATCACTTGCTGGTGAATCTGCTGGTGCGCGCTGGCATCGTGCTGCTCGCCCAGCAGCAAGGCATCAGCGGGTAGTAAAGCGTCCAGTCGGCTGGTAGTCAGGGCCAACGCCTTAGCTGTCAGGGGGTTCAAAACAGGGGTTTGGGGTGGGTTGGTACAGCCGCTAAGCCATGCGCTGACGACTAGGCATAAAAAATATTTGAGCATCAAGGGATACTAATACGACTTTTTAATTTTTGTATTCTGCAGTTACCAATGCCATTGAACCTAGATTCCTCAGTTGGACGCGCCCGAGTGGACCGCTGGCGGTGTGGCCGGGTAGGCGTGACAACGCAGCAGGCTACTGCCTGCCAGGCGGAGCAACGACCCCGGGCGCGTTGCCAGTGGCCCCATCGGGTGGGTAGCGCTCTGACCCAAAAGGCGAGATGTCTCGAAGCTAAAAAAGTCAATGGCCATAGGAACTTGTGGATGAAACCAAGCGCTCAACTGAGGAGTCTAGGTTGAACACCACACGCACCCTGTTGACACTGTTGCTGGCATTGCTTGCCGCCGCGCTTTGTGTGCAGTTACGCACCCCCTTGCCGTGGATGATTGGCCCGCTGCTTGCCACTGCGGTGCTGTCAATGCTGGGCGCGCCTACCTATAGCTACACGCCGCTACGCAACATCGGCCAGTGGGTTATTGGTGCTGCACTGGGGCTGTACTTTACGCCGCAGGTGGTGCAACTGGTGGCGGGATTGTGGTGGGCCATGGCGCTGAACCTGGTGTGGGCGCTGGCGCTCGGCGCTGCCTTTGGCGCATGGCTGCACCGGGTACACCATGGTCCGGGCAGGTTTCATATTGCTGGGCTGTCGCGTACCACCACGTATTTTTCTGCACCCATTGGCGGTGCATCTGAAATGACGCTGATGGCCGAACAGCGGGGCGCACAGACCGAGCTGGTGGCATCCGCGCACAGCCTGCGGGTGCTGCTGGTCACATTGGTTATTCCATTCGGCTTTCAGTTTGCCGGTCTGCACGGGCTGGACAGCACGTTGCCGGGTGCGCGCGTCGTTGAATGGCCCGGCCTGGCGGCCCTTGGGCTGCTGACGGGCATCGGCTGCTGGGTGATGGTCACGCTCAAGCGTACCAATCCGTGGTTTTTAGGTGCGCTGGCGGCCAGCTTGGCGGTAACGGCCAGCGGGCAGACCTGGTCAGCCATCCCCGCCTGGATGACCAACGCCGCGCAATTGGTCATTGGCATCAGCCTGGGGGTGCGCTTTACCCGTGGTTTTGTCCACCTGGCGCCGCGTTGGCTGGCATCGGTCGCGCTGGGTACGCTGGCCATGATTGCCTTGTGCGCAGGCTTTGCCTGGGGCCTGGCCCAGCTGACCCAGCTGCACTGGGCCACGGTGCTGCTCGGGACATCGCCCGGCGGCATCGCTGAAATGGCCATCACCGCCAAAGTGCTGCAACTTGGCGTGCCACTGGTCACCGCCTTCCACGTCACGCGGCTGGCGGCTGTGCTGTTGTTGGCGGAACCGATGTATCGGTGGATTTATGCTGAAAAGGCTTGAAAAAGCTGTTTCGGAAAATTTTAGGTGATTTTTAGGCCTCTAGACCAATGGATTCGGGCACAAATAGCTACTAAATAAAGAGCAAAACAGTCTTTTAAATCCGACCCTCTTCCACCGCATGGCAGGCTATTTTGACGCCGAATAGCGCTTTCAACACTGGTCGCTCGCTGCGGCAACGGTCATTGGCGTGTGGGCAACGCGGGTTGAAGGCGCAGCCTGTGGGTGGGTTGAGCGGGTTGGGCACTTCGCCTTGCACGGCGGTACGGGCGCGGCCGGTGTCGTGCATTTTTGGGATGGCATCTAGCAGCATCCGGGTGTAAGGGTGGCGCGGTGTGGCGAACAGCGACTGCTTGTCGGCCAGCTCGACCAAGCGGCCCAGGTACATCACGCCGACGCTGTCGCTGACGTGGCGCACCACGGCCAGGTTGTGGCTGATAAAAAGATACGTTAAGCCGCGCTGTTTTTGCAGGTCTTTCATGATGTTCAGCACCTGCGCCTGTACGCTCACGTCAAGGGCACTGGTGGGCTCGTCACAGACCAAAAACTCGGGGTTGGTCGCCAGCGCACGGGCAATCGAGATGCGCTGGCGCTGCCCGCCTGAAAACTGGTGCGGGTACTTGGGGCCGTCCAGCGGGCTCAGACCGACCGACGTGAGCAGGTCGCCAACTTTGGCTTTGAGCTCTGCCTCGTTTGTGATGATGCCGTGCTCTTTGAGCGGCTCGCCAATGATGTCCTCGACAATCCAGCGCGGATTCAGCGACGCATACGGGTCTTGAAAAATCATTTGAATGCGCTCGCGCAGCTTCAAACCCGCAGCGCCTTTGTAGGTGGCGTGCGCGTCCATGCCGTCAAACGTCATGCTGCCGCGTGTGGGCTGGTACAGGCCGACCATCAGCTTGGCCACGGTGCTTTTGCCGCAACCGGATTCGCCGACCAGGGCCAGCGTCTTGCCTTTTTCAATCTCAAAACTCACACCATCCACGGCATGCAAAAAGAGCTTGGGCTGGCGTTCAATCACCCGGGTCAGCAAGCTGGGCGAGACGTCAAAGGTCATCGCGATGTCGTTGACCGCAACCAGCGTCTTTGCTGCCGATGTAGCCAGGCTTGTCATGCGCTTTGCTCCACCAACCAGCAGGCGGCGCGGGTAGAACCGGCATTGGCCAACACTGGGCGCTCGGTTTTGCAGCGGTCAAACACTTTGGGGCAGCGCGGGTTAAAGGCGCAGCCCTCAGGAATGGCGTTTAAACGCGGCATGGCACCATCAATCTGGTTTAAATATTCGCGGTCTTGCGTGATGTCGGGTATCGACGCCATCAAGCCTGCGGTGTACGGGTGCGCTGGGCGGTTAATGACGTCGTGCACCGGGCCAACTTCAACAATCCGGCCCGCGTACATCACGGCGACGCGGTCACAGGTTTCAGCAATCACGCCCATGTCGTGGGTGATCAGCATCACGGCTGCACCGCGGTTTTTACAGATGTTTTTCAAGAGGCTGATGATTTGCGCTTGAATCGACACATCCAGCGCCGTTGTTGGCTCATCTGCCACGATCAACTTAGGCTCAGCTGCCAGTGCCAGCGCAATCACCACCCGCTGGCGCATACCGCCTGAAAACTGGTGCGGGTAATGGTCAATGCGCTGCTCGGCGGCGGGAATGCCGGTGTCTTTGAGCAACTCAATCGCGCGTTTGCGTGCCTCGGCATGGCTGACTGGCAAATGGGCTTGGATGGTTTCGGTCAACTGCTTGCCGACGCTGTACAGCGGGTTCAGCGACGTCAGCGGGTCTTGAAATATTGCGCCGATTTTGCGGCCGCGAATATGCCGCATCTCGTCGTTGTTCAGCTTGTCAATGCGCTGGCCTTCGAGAAGCACCTCGCCGCTGGTAATGCGGCCCGGTGGCTCCAGCAAGCCGATGATCGATGCGCCGGTGAGCGACTTGCCGGCACCCGATTCGCCGACCACGCCCAGGATTTCACCGGGCGCGATATCGAAAGAAATATTGTCGATGGCGCGCAGTGTGCCCCTGCGGTTGGGGAACTCGACGACGAGGTTTTTAACTTCTAAGAGGCTCATGGCGGCTTAACGCAAGCGAGGGTTCAGAGCATCGCGCAGCCAGTCGCCTAGCAAATTCACGCTCAGCGCAATGATGATCAGCATCAGTGCGGGGAAGACCGTGATCCACCATTCACCTGAAAACAAATAGTCGTTACCGACGCGAATCAGCGTACCCAATGACGGCGACGTAGGCGGCACGCCAACCCCCAAAAACGACAGCGTCGCCTCGGTAATGATGGCCGTAGCGACTTGAATCGTCGCCAGCACCAGCACCGGCCCCAGCACATTGGGCAGCACATGCCGCGTCATGATGCGTAGCGGCGCAACACCCGTCACGCGTGCGGCTTGGACGTATTCTTTGTTGCGCTCGACCAGCGTCGAGCCGCGCACGGTACGCGCGTATTGCACCCAACCGGTGAGCGAAATCGACACGATCAGCACGCCAAATGCCAGCGACTCATGCGCGTTGGGAAACATCGCCCGGCCTACGCCAGCGATCAAGAGCGCGACCAAAATCGACGGAAAGCTCAGCATCACGTCGCACAAGCGCATTAAAAAACTGTCTAACCAACCGCCCATAAAACCGGCCAGCAAACCCATCACCACACCAAACGCGACAGAAATAATCACCGACGCACAACCCACCGCCAGCGAGATCCGTGCGCCGTACATCAGGGTTGACAAAATGTCGCGGCCCTGGTCGTCGGTTCCGAGTAAAAAGGCGCGTCTGCCTTCTGCCTCCCAAGCGGGCGGCAGGCGGGCGTTTGACAGCTCCAGCGTCGTCAGGTCAAACGGGTTGTGCGGGGCAATCAAGCCGGCAAACACGGCACAGACAAAGCAAATCAAAGCCACCAGCCCAGCAGCAATCGCCATGGGTGATGTTTTAAAGCTGTAGCCGACATCGGTGTCGAGCCAGCGGGTGATGATGTTGGTCATGTGGTTTGAGTGGGTCTTCGACTTACTCCTTCCCCCGCAAGGGGAAGGAAGGCTACAAATTACTTCACACTGATCCATTTAAACGGCATGAAGTTATCAGCCAGTTGCACCAAGTCAACCTTTTTGCTGACGCCCCAAGCCAGCGCTTGCTGGTGCAGTGGCAGGTGGCCGATGTCGTCCGTGTGCAGCTTGAAGGCTTCGGCAATAAATGCAGCGCGCTTGGCCTTGTCGGTTTCGGACTGGATTTTGGCAATCAGCTCGTCAACTTTCGGGTTGCAATACGCGCCCAGGTTGAACTGGCCAGAACCTTTATCGTCCACGCAGCGCAGCAGGGCATTAAATGCGTTGTGTGCGTCGTAGGTGCCCGGTGTCCAGCCGAGCATGTAAAAGCTGGTGTCGCGGCGTAAAATTTTCGGAAAGTAGGTGCCCTTGGTTTCGGCTTGCAAATTGATTTTCACGTTGATACGTGACAAGTTGGCGGCCACAGCCTGGCAGATTTCGCCGTCGTTCACATAACGGTCATTCGGGCAGTTCATGGTGACTTCAAAGCCAGCGCCGTAACCTGCATCAGCCATCAGTTTTTTGGCGGCTTCCAGATCAAACGCCAGGCGCTTGTTGGCGTTCGCGTCAAAACCATTGATGCCCGGGCCGATCATCATGGCGGTTGGGTTGGCGGCACCACGCATCACGGTACGTTTGATGCCTTCAATGTCAATCGCTTGGTAGAAAGCTTGGCGTACGCGCTTGTCTTTAAAAGGGTTTTTGCCCTTCACGCTGGAGTACAGCAGCTCGTCGCGTTTTTGGTCCATGCCCAAAAAGATGGTGCGCAGCTCAGGGCCGGTCAGGGCTTTGGCGTTGGCACTTGAATTGACGCGGGCAATATCTTGCACGGGCACCGGTTCCATCACGTCAATCTCGCCAGAAATCAATGCGGCTACTCGGGTGGCATCATTGGTGATCGGCGTGTAGACCACTTCGGTGACGTTGCCATCGATCTTGCCCCAATACGCGGGATTGCGGGCAAACGTGGTCTTGATGCCAGGCTGGCGTTCACGCGTGCGGTAAGGGCCGGTACCGTTGGAGCGGAAAGACGCTGCGTTTTCAACCCCCTTGCGGCGGTCTACTGGCTTGGTCGCTTGGTTGGTTTCTGACCAGCTCTTGCTCATGATGTAGAGCAAAGAGATCACGTCCGGCAAAATAGGAAACGGCGCTTTGGTTTCAATTTCGATGACAAAGTCGCCCACCTTGCGGACTTCCTTGATGTCGTTGGTGTAGCTTTTCATGTCGGAGCCATCGCCCGAAGCGCGGGCGAAACTGAACAGTACATCGTCAGCCGTAAAAGGCGTGCCGTCATGAAATTTAACGCCCTTGCGCAGTTCAAAACGCCAAACCAATGGCGTCGGCTGGCTCCAGCTGGTGGCCAAGATGGGGGCTAGGCTCAGGTCCTTGTTGCGGCCCACCATTGGCTCGTAGACATTGCCCGTCACGCTGAGCTGCAATGACTCATTGAGCGAATGTGGGTCCAGTGACAGCGCGTCGCCCTGATTGCCGATGCGCAGGGTTGTGGCCTGTGCGGCGGCTACAACACCGATCGTGCCAGCTATTAAAATAATAGCTGTTCGCGCTCGTATTGATTGGGCTAGAGTTGTTTTTTGTACGAAATTTGACATGTTTTTCCTTTGAAATGAACCAGAAACACTGATCAAGCTAACGCTAATGCGTCACAGCTTATGCCGCCAGCGGCATAGACTGCTCCACCAATCCCGCAAATAAAGCCGCCCCCAGCGGCAACACCTCGTCATTGAAGTCATAGCGGCTGTTGTGCAAAAAGCAGCCGGGCTGACCCAAACCATCGCCTTGACCCAGTCTTAAATAAGCACCGGGCTTGGCTTGCAGCATGAACGAAAAGTCCTCGGCACCCATGCTCGGCACAATATCGCGCACCACGTTTTCCTCACCGACCAGCATGGCGGCAATGTCGGCTGCAAACATGGCTTCGACCGGGGTGTTGATGGTGGCGGGGTAAATGCGCTCGTAGTTCATGCTGGCGGTAGCGCCAAAAGCCTCGGCTACTGACGCAATCAGGGTCTGCAGACGCTTCTGAATCATGTCTTGCACCTCAGCGTTGAAGGTACGCACCGTGCCGACCAGCGTGGCGGTGCCGGGGATCACGCTCATCGCACCCAAGTCGCCAGCCTGCATGGCGCAAATGCTGATGACCGCGCTGTCTTGCGGCTTGACATTGCGTGACACGATGCTTTGTGCGGCGGTGATGATGTGCGCCGCTACCAGCACCGGGTCAATCGTCATGTAAGGGTGCGCGCCATGGCCACCTTTGCCAGTGATGGTGATGGTGATACGGTCCGCTGCAGCCATCATGGGGCCACGGTTGACGCCCACCGTGCCTGGCGGCATGGATGGCCAGTTGTGCATGGCATACGCCGCTTGCACCGGGAAGCGGTCAAACAAGCCGTCTTCTATCATGGCTTTGGCACCCGCGTAGCCCTCTTCGCCGGGCTGGAAAATCAGCACTGCCGTGCCATCAAAGTTGCGGGTTTCAGCCAAATACCGCGCGGCACCCACCAGCATGGTGGTGTGGCCGTCATGGCCGCAGGCGTGCATTTTGCCGGGCTGGGCGGACTTCCAGCCGAAAGCGTTGTGCTCAGTCAAAGGCAGCGCGTCCATATCGGCGCGCAGGCCAATCATGTTGCCGGACTTTCCTTTGCCGCGTATCAAGCCGACCACGCCGGTCTTGCCAATACCGGTATGAATTTCATCGACACCGCACAATTCGAGGGCCTGCTTGACGCGGCCTGCGGTGTAGACCTCTTCAAAACCCAGCTCGGGGTGAACGTGCAAGTCACGCCGAAAGGCGGTCAGTTCCGGGTGAAACTCTGAGATAGCGGCAAAAGCACGGCCCGCAGCCATCAGTTTTTGAGGTTTAACAGCAGTCAGCATCAATGGTCTCCAGATTTGCCCACGCGAAGGCGCGGGTCGACAACAAAATAAAGCAAGTCAACCACCAGGTTGATCACCACAAAAATCAGCGCTGTCAGGCACAGGTAGGCGGCCATGACGGGGATGTCAGCAAACGTCACGGCTTGTATAAACAGCAGCCCCATGCCTGGCCACTGGAACACTGTCTCGGTGATGATGGCAAAGGCAATCAGTGCGCCGAGCTGCAGGCCAGTGATGGTGATGACGGGTACCAGTGTGTTTTTGAGCGCATGGCCGAAATGGATGGCGGTGTTGCTCAAACCGCGGGCGCGCGCAAACTTGACGTAATCGGTACGCAGTACCTCTAGCATTTCAGCCCGCACCAAGCGCATGATGAGGGTGAGCTGAAACACTGCCAGCGTGATGGCTGGCAGCACAATATGGTGCCAGCCCTTGGCCGTCAACAAGCCGGAACTCCACCAACCGACTTGCACCACATCGCCCCGGCCAAAACTTGGGAACCAGCCTAGACCCACCGCGAACAGCAAAATCAGCAAAATACCGACCAAAAACGTTGGCAGTGACACGCCCAGCAGCGACACCGTCATAAACAGCTGGCTTAAAAACGTGCCACGCTTGAGCGCCGCATAGACCCCCATCGGGATGCCAAAAACCAGCGCCAACAACGCGGCAACGCCCGCCAGCTCCAGCGTGGCAGGCAAACGCTCGGAAATCAGGCGCGACACCTTGGCGCCCTGGCGCAAGCTGAGGCCAAACTCGCCCTGCACCGCGTTGGCGAGGAAGTTCCAGAACTGCACCATAAACGATTTGTCCAACCCCAGGTCAGCCCGCAGCTCTTTGATTTGCTGCGGTGTGGCATCTTGACCCAACAAAAAAACCACCGGGTCGCCGACAAACTGGAACAGTAAAAAGGAAATGAAAGCCACCGAGACCATCACGATCACGGCTTGGAACACACGTTGGATAATAAATGAAAGCATGGACAGTTAAAAAGGCTTCACGCATACTAGCGCAGCAATTTGCGCGCCAGTACAGGACAAACCTTAGGTTTGGCTTGCTAGCGCTGGATTTTCTCCGGTAAATGACATTGAAAGAGAATAAAAAAGGCCTTGAAAGGCCTTTTTTATTTTCAAAGAGTTGTCAGCTCAATTGACCTTGACCAGCCGCCAGTCAATCCGGTTGTCCGCACGATGCACCACGTCGATGTTTTTCTTCATGGCCCAGGGGATGATCTGGTTGTGCAGCGGAATATGGGAGACGGTGTCGTTGGAAAGTTGCAGCGCTTCGGTCAAGGAGCGGTTGCGCACCTGCAAGTCGGTCTCGGTCTTGATACGGTCCACCACAAAGTCCATGCGGGGGTTGCTGTAGCGCCCGACGTTGTAGTTGCCGTCGCCGCCGGTGCCGACGCTGCGGAACAGGGATTGCGCGGAATACAGCGTGTCAAAGGTTGGTACGCCCCAGCCCAGCATGTAAATGCTGGCTTCGTAGCGCTGAATCATCGGGAAGTAGGTCACCAGCGGCATGGTACGCAACTTGGCTTTGACACCAATCTTGGCCCACATGCCGGTCACCGCTTGACAAATTTCTTCGTCGTTGATGTAGCGGTTGTTCGGGCAAGCGAAATCGACTTCAAAACCTTGTGGGTAGCCAGCATCGGCCAGCATTTTCTTGGCAGCTTCCATGTCGAAGGGCATGCGCTTGTGAACCCCTTCGGTCCAGCCGGCCACCATGGGCGCAACCATCGCCCCTGTGGCTTGCGCCAGCCCGCGCATGGTCACGCGGGTCAGGGTATCGCTGTCAATGGCCTGGTACAGCGCTTTGCGTACGCGCACATCTTTCAGTGGGTTTTTGCCTTTGATGTTGGAGCCCGTCAACTCATCGCGGAACTGGTCCATGCCAAAGAAAATCGTGCGGTTTTCAACGCCGTCGATGACTTTGAGGTTGGCATTGTTGCGCAGGCGCGGCAAATCTTGCGGGCTTGGGTCCAGCATCAGATCAACTTCGCCAGACAACATGGCAGCCACGCGGGTGGCTTCAGACTTGATGGGGGTGTAGATGATTTCAGTAACGTTGCTCGACGCGGCATTGGCGGCAATGCCCCACCAAGCCGCATTGCGCGTCAAAACCATGCGCTGGTCTGGCAGCCATTCTTTCAGCACATACTGGCCGGTACCCATCGCATTGCGGTTGGCAAAGGTTTCTTGGGTGACGTTGCGAATGTCTTTTGGCTCGACGGAGTTGTTTTTCTCAGCCCAGGCTTTGCTCATGATGCGAAGTTCCGTCAGCTGGTTCAGCAGCACAGGATTGGCACCTTTGAGGATGACATCCACGGTGCTGTCGTTGATCTTGACGGCGCGGTCTATGCCTTGTGCGTAAATGGCGAAGTTTGACGTTTTGGCCAGCGCGCGCTGAAGTGAGTACACCACATCATCAGCGGTCAATGCCGAGCCATCGGAGAACTTGACGCCCTGGCGCAGATTGAATCGCCACTGGGTCGGCGTGATCATTTGATAGCTGGCTGCCAACACCGGCTCTACCTTGAAGGTTTTGCTGTTGTAGTAAACCAAAGTTTCATAAACGGCCGCGTGGATGCCGTTTTGTAAAGCGTTATTTTGGGAATGGATGTCCCAGGTGGAAATTTCACCGGCGCTGGCCCATCTGAAGGGTTTGGCGCTGGCGGGCATGGCCAGAACCAGCGAGGACGTCACGGCGGCGGACAAAATGGCGAGTTTGCAGTGCGCAAGTGTGATTGTCATAGGTGATCCTTTACGCCTTTGGGTTTGGCGAAGAGCTAAAAACCCAAACTATGCAGTAAATCCCGGCTTCAGGTTAGCGGGGTTTCACTGAGAGGGCTTTCGCCAGTGATGCAATCCGCGCAACGGTCAGTGCAGGGAGATTGGCGTGGTGGCCAGGCCGCTGTAGCCTTCCAGCGTGTCTTCAATTTCTTGCTGGGTGGGCGTTTTAAGTTGCCAGGCGCTCAGGCGCT
>JBBAPP010000075.1:0-7931 GCA_040400775.1 Polaromonas sp.
AGACAACATGACAAGCTTCTCACTTAAATCCACCCCTTCCCTGCTGCGTCGCGGCCTGCTGGCCACGGCTTCGGCTGCGCTGCTGATGGGCAGCCTGTTGCCAAGTGTTCAGGCACAAACCAAAATAGTGCTGCGGGTGTCCACCCCGGCAGTGCCGGACGACTGGCACGCCAAGATGTGGACGGTTTTCAAAGACAGTCTTGAGAAAAGTGCACCCGGTGAATTTGATGTGCAGATCAACCTGAACGCCTCGCTGTTCAAACAAGGCACCGAGCCAGCCGCCATGGCGCGTGGCAACCTGGAGCTGACCTCGATTTCAGCTTTTGACATTGCCAAGCTGGTGCCAGAATTTTCAGTCTTCACCGCTGGCTACATCGTGCGTGACCCGGAGCATCAGCAAAAAGTATTTAACGGCCCCATCGGCAGCGAGCTGTTTAAAACGGTGGCTGAAAAAATGGACATCACGCCACTGTCAACCGTCTACCTTGGCACGCGCCAGGTCAACTTGCGGGATGTACGCAATGTCAAAACACCGGCTGATTTAAAAGGCGTGAAGCTGCGCATGCCAGGCAGCAAAGAATGGCTGTTTTTAGGCGAGGCGCTGGGCGTAACACCGACACCACTGGCTTTTGGCGAGGTCTATCTGGGCCTGAAAACCGGTACCATTGACGGCCAGGACAACCCCTTGCCCACCGTCCGTGCCGCCAAGTTTTATGAAGTCACCAAACAGATTGTGTTGACCAGCCATTTGGTGGACGGTATTTTTATTGCCATCTCCAACAAAGCCCTGGCGGGCATGACCGCTGCGCAAAAGCAAAAAGTCAAAGCTGCTGCTGATGCAGCCGCCGTCTACAACAATGACAACCGCATCAAGGAAGAAAGCCAGTCGGTCGATTTTTTCAAGCAGCAGGGCCTGCAGGTCAGCATGCCCGATGTGGATGCTTTTCGCAAAGCCGTACAGTCGGCGTACCTGAACTCGGACTATGCCAAGGTCTGGCCCAAGGGTTTGCTTGAGCGTATCAACGCGACAAAATAAGCCAGCATGCATTGGTTTAAATCCACCGCCCATGCGATTGGCGGTGGCCTTTTTTTAACGCTGTTTTGCGTTTTTGTGATTCAGATCACAGCGCGCTTTGGCTTTAATAAACCGCTGGCCTGGACCGACGAGTTGGCGGTGATCTTGTATGTCTGGATCATCTTGTGGGCCGCCGCCTTTGTGGTGCCTGCGCGCGAGCATGTGGTGTTTGACCTGCTGTGGAACAGCGCTGGCCAGCGCACCCGCCAAGCGATGCAGATTGTGGGCAATTTACTGATCGGTGGGCTGGCGCTGTGCGCTATTCCTGGCTGCTGGGACTATGTGTATTTCATGAAGCGGGAAGGCACACCGGTACTGGGTTTGCCATTTATGTGGGTATTTTTGCCATTTGTATTTTTGCTGTTGGCGCTGGTGTCTCGTTCGGCTTGGGCGATCTGGAACGCGCTGCGCGGTGTAGGCCTTGAAGCGGAGCTGCGCCTATGAGCAGCGCCTTACTGATTTTGGTCTTGGTACTGGTGTGCGGCATGTTGCTGCGCATGCCAATTGGCTTTTCCATGATTGCATCGGGCATTGCGTACCTGCTGGTCAAGCGCCAGGATGTGGGCTTGGTGGCCGAGCAAATTGGCAATGGCTTGTACAACAGCTACGTGCTGCTGGCGGTGCCACTGTTTGTGTTTGCAGCCAACATCATGAACGCGGGTACGGTGAGCGAACGTATTTTTGACTTTTGCCGGATTTTGGTGGGCCGCATGCGCGGCGGTCTGGCGCAGGTAGATATTTTGGTCAGTGTGATTTTTTCAGGCATGAGCGGCAGCGCCATTGCAGATGCTGCGGGGCCGGGCTTGGTGACCATCAAGCAGATGCTTAAAAAGCCTGAATACTCACGCGGTTTTGCTGGCGCGGTGGTGGTTGCCAGCGCCACGCTGGGACCGATTATTCCACCCTCCATACCGATGGTGATTTACGCCATGGTGTCAGGCGCATCGGTGGGGGCGCTGTTTTTGGGCGGTGTGGTACCGGGCTTTTTGATGGCTTTTTTAATGATGGTCGTGGTCCACTTTATTGCGGTCAAACGCAACATGCCGCGGGAAGACAAGATTCCTTTGCGCGACTGGCCGGCCATCATTTACCGGGGGGCCTTGCCGCTGTCGATGCCGATAGTGCTGCTGGGCGGTATTTACTCGGGTGCGTTTACGCCAACGGAGGCCGCAGCTGTGGCGGCGCTGCATGCGCTGATTTTGGCGGGCGTGGTCTACCGGGCACTGAGCTGGCGCAGCTTTTGGGGGGTGGTGATGGAGTCAACCCGCGGCAGTGCGGTGATCACACTCATTTTGGCAGGCTCGTTTATTTTGAATTACGCCTTCACGGCTGAAGGCGTGCCGCAAGCCATGGCGCAGTGGGTAGACAGCATGCAGCTGAGCCAGGTCAAGTTCTTGCTGCTGGTCAATCTGATGTTTTTGGTGCTGGGCTGCTTTTTGGATGTGTCGGTGCTGCTGCTGGTATTTGTGCCCATGCTGCTGCCGGCCGCCAAGCTGCTGGGCGTTGACCTGGTGCACTTTGGCGTGCTGGTGGTGTTGAACATGATGATTGGCCTGATACACCCACCGTTTGGCATGCTGCTGTTTGTGACCAAGGCGTTGACGGGGATACCGATTGGTGAAATGATGAAAGAAGGCTGGCCGTTTCTGGTCATGTTGCTGCTCTTGCTGCTGGCCATGACCTTGTTCCCGCAAATCGTCTTATGGCTGCCGCAGACCATGGGCTACGGGGCCAAATAGATGCGCCTGGATTCGGCTGCAGCAGAGGTGGTTTGCGTCGCCAGCTGGAATGCTGACCTGATATCGCAGGTGGCGCGGCCTCTGGCACGCGGCGAGACCTTGATGGCCAGCGCCTTCACGATCAGCCCGGGTGGCAAAGGCAGCAACGCCGCTGTCGCCGCGGCTCGCCAAGGCGCACGCGTGGCATTGCTTGCCCGGATTGGTGACGATGACTTTGGCCGCATGGGTCTGGCGCTGTGGCGCTCTGAAGGCATCGCCGCCGAGCATGTTGTATGCGCGGTGGGCGAGCGCAGTGGCGTGGCGCAAATACTGGTCTACGACGATGGCGACAACAGCATTGCGGTGCATCCGGGTGCGGGCAGCGGACTGAGTGCACAGCAGGTGCTGGCGGCACGCCAGCTGATTGAAGGCTGCAAAGTCGTGATGGCGTCATGCGAGGTGCCACTTGAGGCAACGCTGCAAGCCTTTCAGATTGCGCGACAAGCGGGTGTCACCACTATTTTGAACCCAGCCCCAGCCCGACCCTTGCCCGCTGCGCTGCTGGCGTGCGTTGACGTGCTGACACCCAACGAAAGTGAGCTCTACCAGCTGGCGGGGACTGGCCATGCAGACTCCCTGCACAACGCCGCCAGCTACCTGCTGGCACAGGGCGTAGGTGCGGTACTGGTGACCTTGGGATCCAGCGGTTGCGCGCTGTACCAAACCGGTTGCAAACCCGTCACCATGCCAGGGCGTCAGATGTTAGTAGCCGACAGCATCGGTGCAGGTGACACTTTTACCGGCAGCCTGGCCGCCAGCATGGCGCGTGGTGAGCCTTTGGCAAGTGCCATGCAGTGGGCCAACGCGGCGGCGGCGCTGTCCGTCACCCGGCATGGCGCCATCGCCGGGATTCCTTGGCTGGCAGAAGTTGCCGCCCTGCTGCCCGACGCAGATCGGTAAATGCGGGCAAGGCGGCCAGAGCAGTGGCCTGTGGCCCGGCCAGCGGTGTTTGGTTTTGCCGACGCCACCCCAACCCATCCGGTCGATGGATTGGAAGCGCATATCACGACATCATTGGGTCGGGATTTTGGCCCGCACAATGACCTCAGACCAGCGCCGAATTTCAGTCGCTAGCAGCGCGCTCAATTGCTCGGGCGTGCTGTAACTTGCGTCGATGTTCAGGTCAAGCAGGCGCTTTTTAACCTCGGGCGACTCCAGCGCCGCTTTGACTTCGCGGTTCAGGCGGGCGACGATGTCTTTGGGTGTTTTACCCGGCGCGGCGAGTCCGTTCCATGACGCGGCATTAAAGCCGGCCAGGCCGCTTTGCGCAGCGGTGGGTACGTCTTTCAAAACGCTAGAACGCTTGTCGCCAAACACCGCCAGCGCACGCACCTCGTTGGCGTTGATTTGCGGCAGCATGGGGCTCAAAATTTCAACAGCTGCATCAATCTGCCCACCGCGCAGCGCAGTCATCACGGCTGGTGTGCCATTGAAGGGAACGATTTGCCATTGAATATTGGCCACTGATCTAAACAGTTCTGCCGACAGGTTTTGCGTGCTACCGATGTTGATGCTGCCGATGTTGAGCTTGCCCGGGTTGGCGCGGGCAAAGGCCAGCAAATCAGCCAAGGTTTTGTGTGGTGAATTTTGCGGTACGACCAAAGCGATGTCGAAAAAACCAAGTGTTGAAATCGGTGCAAAGTCTTTCAGCGTGTCAAACGGCAGCGACTTGAACAGCCCCGCGCTGACCGCTGTGCCGTTGGACATCAGCAGCAAGGTGTGGCCATCAGGCTCGGCCTTGGCCACGGCATCACCCGCCCCGACGCCGCCAGCGCCGGGTTTGTTTTCAATCACGACCGGCTGACCCATGTTGTCAGACATTTTTTGCGCCACGCTACGGGCGGTTAAATCAGCGACGCCGCCGGGGCCAAAGGGCACCATAATTTTGATGGCGCGACTCGACAGCGGTTGGGCCTGAATTGGCAAAGCCAAAGCAGCAAGACAGGCAAGCCACAAATAGATTATTTTAGGTTTTGTCATACGCTTAGGCGCCTGCAGCAATGTGGCGCAGTGCCTGCTCAAACACCTCCACTGGCTGACCGCCTGAAATTAAATGCCGGTCATTGATGATGACCGCCGGCACCGAGTGAATGCCCTGCCCGGTGTAAAACTTTTCTTGTGCACGGACCTCAGCGGCGTACTGGTCTGAACTTAAAACCGCTTGAGCCTGCGCTGCATCAAGACCCACCTCAGCCGCCACCCGCGCCAGCACAGCGTGCGAGCCTGGGCTTTGGCCATCGGTAAAGTAGGCTGCAAACAGCGCTTCTTTCAGGGCTTTTTGATGCTCCAAGCTGATGCTTTCCGCCCAGTGCAACAAACGGTGCGCGTCAAAGGTGTTGTAAACGCGGCTGCGCCCGCCGCCTGGGTCTGTGGCTAGCGCAAACCTGAATCCCAGATCGGCCCCACGGGCGCGAATGTTTTCGCGGTTGGCATCTGCTTGGGCTGGGGTAATGCCGTACTTCTGGGTGATGTGCTCGGTGATATCCTGACCCTCAGGCCCCATCTGCGGATTCAGCTCGAAGGGCTGAAAGTGCATAGCAGCGCTGATATCGACATTCGGGTCGGCTTTGATATTGGCCAGTGCCTGGTCCAGCGCCCTGAGGCCAATCACGCACCAAGGACAAGACACGTCAGAGACAAAATCGATTTTTAAAACAGTGGTCATGGCAGCTTCGATGGATTAAATCAACTATTGTCCGCCATGGCCAGCGATGGTACTTGTACAAGCTGATCACACCAGACACCGCTGGTGATAATGCGTTGATGGAAAATGTAATTCACGAATCCCGGGCGCAGCCCAAGTCGCTGACCGATCTCTTTGTGTCTTTTACCCTGCTGGCCTTGCAAGGCTTTGGCGGCGTGCTGGCAGTCGTGCAGCGTGAACTGGTTGAAAAAAAACGCTGGATGACGCGGGAGGAGTTTGTTGAAGAGTGGGCCGTTGCGCAAATCATGCCCGGGCCGAATGTGGTGAACCTGTCGCTCATGATTGGCGGTCGCTACTTTGGTTTGAAGGGCGCGATGGCGGCGTTGGCGGGCATGCTGGTCGCACCGCTGGTGATCGTGCTGCTGCTGGCCATGGTGTATGCGCAATTTGCAGACCATCCAGGGGTACAGGGCGCGCTGCGCGGTATGGCGGCGGTGGCGGCGGGCTTGATTGTCGCGACAGGCTTGAAGCTTTGGGGCGCGTTGCAAAACAACGTGCTGGGCTTGAAGCGCTGCATTGCCCTGGGCGTGCTGTGCTTTGTCGCCATTGGGCTGCTGCGTTGGCCGCTGGCCTATGTGCTGCTGGGGCTGGGCCTACTGGCTTGTACCGCGGCCTACAGCAAGCTGACGCCGTGAGCGAGACCCCCCAGCTGGTGTTTGCCTGGCAGGACTGGCTAAGCCTGTTTACGCATTACCTGTCGCTGTCGCTGTTGGCGGTTGGCGGCGCAATTACCACCGCCTCAGACATGCACCGCTTTTTGGTGGTCGAGCAGCACTGGCTGACGGATGCGCAGTTCAATGCCTCGATTGCCATTGCCCAAGCTGCGCCTGGCCCGAATGTGCTGTTTATTGCCCTGATGGGCTGGCATGTCGGTCTGAACGTTGGCGGCATGTTGACGGGTCTGCTGGGTGTTGTGACCACCATGCTGGGTATTTTGGCACCCAGCACCGCGCTGACCTACCTGGCGGCACAGTGGGGCCACCGCAACCGCGAGCTGCGGGTGGTGCGCGCCTTCAAGCAGGGTATGGCGCCGATCGTGGTGGCGCTGTTGATCGCAACCGGATGGATTTTGACCACCAGCAACGGCGGGACGCTGAAGCACTGGCCGCTGTGGTTGCTGACCGGCCTGACGGCGTTAATAGTCTGGCGCAGCAAAATACATTTACTCTGGCTGCTGGGGGCTGGCGCCCTGCTGGGCTGGTTGGGACTGGTGTAGGTCGGGTTAGCAAAACCTCACCCGACATCACAAGCTACGCCGTTGGCGCAAAGCCTCGTAAAGGCAGACACCACTGGCGACCGACACATTCAGGCTTTCAACTGCCCCATGCATCGGGATGCTGACCAGCTGGTCGCAGGTTTTACGGGTGAGCTGGCGCATGCCATCGCCCTCGGCGCCCAGCACCAGCGCGACCGGGCCGGTCAAGGCCACGTCATAGATTGTTTTTTCAGCATCATCGGCTGTGCCAATGCACCAAATGTTGCGCTCTTTCAGCTCACCCAGGGTGCGCGCCAGGTTGGTCACCATAAAGTAAGGCATGGTTTCCGCTGCGCCGCTGGCCACCTTGGAGACGATGGCACTGATGCCCGCCGCATGGTCTTTGGGCGCAATCACCGCATGTGCACCGGCGCCATCGGCAACCCGCAAGCAAGCGCCCAGGTTGTGTGGGTCGGTCACGCCGTCGAGCACCAACAGCAAGGGATTTTTGACGCCTGAGGCTTCCAGGTTTTCAAGCAGTTCATCCAGCGACGTAACTTGTGCCAGCGCATCGACCCGCGCCACCACGCCTTGGTGGCCATGGCTGCCACACATTTTAGCCAGCCGCAGGCCGTCAGATTCGACCAGCTTGATGCCGCTGTCTCGCGCCCGATCGATGAACTGGCGCATCCGGGCGTCTCGGCGCTGCACGTCGTAAAACACCTCAAAGACAGATGTGGGAGCGGTTTTGATCCGAACGCCAACCGCATGAAAGCCGAAAAGATTTTTAGAAGAAGATGCCATGGCTTGATTATCCCTGCTCTGCCAGGCGCTTCACTAACTATTATTTTTATAGCTACTTACCTTCGTATTTATTGATTTATAGCCTTTTTTTTATACCTACAAGCTGAATTTTTAAAAAATTGACTATAAAACCGCTTTGATCCACGCCAGCACGGCGTCGCTGGCGACGGCGGGCGTGCTCAAGTGATTGGCCTTGACTTCGAGGTACTGGCTTTTAGGATTGACAGGCAGCTTGTCGGCAAAATACGCTCTGGCGCGGGTAAACATGTAATCCTCATCGCCGACCACGGTCAGCACCGGCGTGGCCACAGGGATACGCGGCGCTGTCACGCCCATCTCGGCATCGGACTCGGGGTCAAAGTACGACAGGTAGTC
>JBBAPP010000075.1:8031-10798 GCA_040400775.1 Polaromonas sp.
GGCATGTCCGGCAGCAGCACCAGCATGCCGGCTTTTTCAAACGCAGGTTTCAGCTTGCCGAAGTGGGGGTCCTGGCTGCTGCCAGGGTTTTTACCATGCAACATCAGTACGCCAATTTTGTCTTGCGCCTGGCTGGGGCTGGCCAGCACCGCCAAGGCAACAACCAGTAACAGACCAAAAAGATGCGTGCGTTTGCGCTGCATGGAAAACCTCCTTGTCAATCGGTGGAACTGATTCGACCGGCCTCAATAGTAATCCG
Organism: Polaromonas sp.; assembly: GCA_040400775.1. Taxonomy (GTDB): domain Bacteria; phylum Pseudomonadota; class Gammaproteobacteria; order Burkholderiales; family Burkholderiaceae_C; genus Polaromonas. The sequence continues at coordinate 8,291 of JBBAPP010000075.1, forward strand.
CCTTTCGCACCGCGCAGCTATTGCCTTGTCATGCGTGACCAGTACCAGCGTGGTGCCCAGCTCGCGGTTCAGTTCAAACATCAGTTGCATGACGGTTTCGCCAGTCGCAAAGTCCAGGCTGCCCGTCGGCTCATCTGCCAGCAGCACGGCGGGTTGCACCACAAAGGCCCGGGCCAGCGCCACGCGCTGCTGCTCACCGCCGGACAGCACCTTGGGGTAGTGCGACAGGCGTTCCCCCAGGCCGACGCGTTTGAGCATCTCGGTCGCCATACTGCGGGCGCTTTTGGTGCCTGACAGCTCCAGCGGCAGCATGACGTTTTCCAGCGCCGTTAAATTACCCATCAATTGGAAGCTTTGAAACACAAAACCGACTTTTTGCGCTCGCAAGGCAGCGCGGTCGTCTTCGCTGATGGTAAAAATGTCTTGGCCTGCCAGCCGCACACTGCCGCTGGTCGGTGTGTCTAGCCCGGCGATGATGGACAGCAGGGTACTTTTGCCAGACCCGGATGCGCCGACAATGGCAGCGGTTTCGCGCGCAGCCAGGCTAAAGTCTATGTCGCGCAAAATGCTTAATGTGCCAGTTGAGTCACTGACTGACTTGAAAATATGCTGAACGGCAACAATTGAGTCGCTGGAAACTTCAGAAACAGACATGACAGCCTTCACAAAAATCTTCACACTGAATGCGGTGCACCCATTGCTAGACTTTAACAAGTTGCACTTTTGGCCTACTTTCAAAGGGCTAAACACTGCGTTGATGGTTTTGGCGCTGACTTTTGCAGCGGGTACGCAGGCCTTAGCTGGTGCCAACACTATTTTGATTGTGGGTGATTCGCTGAGTGCAGAATATGGTTTAAAGCGCGGAACAGGCTGGGTAGCCCTGCTTGAAAAGCAGTTGGCCAAAGAAAAGAAAGGCGCCAAAGTCGTCAACGCCAGCATCAGCGGCGACACGACGTCCGGCGGCCGCTCGCGGCTGGCTGCTTTGCTCACAATCCACAAGCCCAGTATTGTGGTGATTGAGCTTGGCGGCAACGACGCCCTGCGCGGCCTGCCGCTGGACATGACCGAGGCCAACCTGACAGCCATGACCCAAGCCGCCAAAACAGCTGGCGCGAAGGTGTTGCTGCTGGGCATGCAAGTGCCGCCCAACTATGGTGCTGCGTATGCTACAAATTTTTCGGGCTTGTTCAGCAGCGTGGCCAAGGCCGAAAAAGTGGCGCTGATGCCGTTCTTTTTGGCAGGCGTGGCCGATACGGCTGATGCCACCGCGCTGTTCCAGGCAGACCGGATCCATCCCAACCAGCAGGCGCAACCCAAAATGCTGGCCAATGTGTGGCCTGAACTGAAAAAACTCATCCCATGAGTTTGACAAAAATTCCAGCTGCCGAAGTTTTGAGCAGGCTCGGCGAATTCTCAGACGTCATTGATGCGCGCAGCGAAGGCGAATTTGCTGAAGACCACTTGCCCGGCGCCATCAACTGGCCCAGCCTGGACAACCAAGAGCGCCAGCTGGTAGGCACCGAATACAAACAGATCAGCGCTTTCGATGCCAAAAAACGCGGCGCTGCGTTAGTCGCCAAAAACATCGCTCGCCACCTGGAGCGCGACGTGATCCACAAACCACGCGACTGGCAGCCGCTGGTGTACTGCTGGCGCGGTGGCAAACGCAGTGGCTCACTGGCTTTGATTCTTGACCAGATTGGCTTCAAGGTCACGCTGGTCGATGGTGGCTACAAAGCTTTTAGAGCCGCGCTGGTGGCCGATTTGCCCCAGCGCGCTGCGCAATTTGACTACCGCGTGGTGTGCGGGACGACCGGCTCAGGCAAAACGCGCTTGCTGCAAGCCTTGGCAGCCCAAGGCGCCCAAGTGCTGGACCTGGAGGCACTGGCCAACCACCGCTCATCTGTGCTGGGCGTCATACCCGGCTTGCCGCAGCCGACGCAAAAGGCCTATGACAGCCTGATCTGGGCGGCACTCAAAAGCTTTGATACAGCTCGGCCTGTGTACATTGAAAGCGAGAGCAAAAAAGTCGGCAATGTGGCCATACCGGAAGGCTTGATCACCGCCATGCGTGCTGCGCCATGCCTGCAACTTGATCTGTGTCAGCAAGAGCGCGTGGCTCTGCTGCTGGAAGACTACGATTTTTTTGTCAAAGACATTGAATTTTTCTGCGATCGGCTGGGCGCACTGACGCAAGCGCGCGGCAAAGACCTGGTAACAGACTGGCAAACCCGCTCGCGCAGCGGTGATGTCGCCAGCGTGGTGCGCGAGCTGCTGGTGCATCATTACGACCCGGTGTATGTGCAGTCGATGCAGCGCAATTTCGCGCAATACGGAGCCAGCACGCGAATAGCACCCGCCAATCGCAGCCTGACAGCCATGACATTACTTGCAGCGCAGCTGCTTGCAGCGGCCTAATTCCTTTCCACATCATTCGTGAACCCGAAGCCGAAGCGACGACAGTACAAGCGTACGGCTAGCAAAGCCGACAAAGTGCACGGATGATTT
>JBBAPP010000076.1:0-5846 GCA_040400775.1 Polaromonas sp.
GCCAAGCTGGCCTGCGGGTCCAATTCGGCGAGCAGTGTGCGCAGGTCTTTCATTTGACCTAGAAAAAGCAGTTGGATGCACCTGAATGTGCCGCGAGCGACGCGTCCAGCAAGGCGAGATAACGACGCGGGCTACTGCCCGCTAGGCGGAACAACGCGGCTGGGCGTGACGGGCGCGGTGCAATCGGGTGCATAGCGCTGTCACCCAAGAGGTGAAGGCCATCGAAGCTGAAAAACTGAGTATGCATGCTGTCCTTGAGAAGCTTTCAAGCGGTCAATTGCTTTTTCTAGGCTTAATGCAGGGTGCGACCAGTCGGCGTGCTGTCGTTGGCTTCCAATACAAACATCGGTATCAGCGCCTCAAAACGCTCACCATCTTCAGCCACACAAAAGTAAGTGCCATGCATTGCACCCGTGGCCGTACGCAGGCGTGAGCCACTGCTGTATTGAAACGATTCACCTGGTTTGAGCAGCGGCTGGTGGCCCACCACCCCCAGGCCTTTGACTTCTTCCACATGGCCATTGGCATCGACAATCTCCCAGTGACGTGAAATCAATTGTGCTGGAACTTGGCCGGTGTTGGTAATTGTTACGGTGTAAGCAAAACCGTAAATGCTGTCGTCTGGCGATGACTGCTCGGGGATGTACTGCGTTGCGACGACGCAACTGAATTGATACTTTTGTTGGGGCATGGCGTGTGAATTTGAAATGAACAGTGATATTAACTGCCAGCAGAGTCAAGCCTTACATGCTGCGACAATCTGCACTTCGCTAACATCCTGACCATGACCAAGCCCACCTACCGCATTGCCCCGTCCATTTTGTCTGCAGACTTTGCCCGGCTGGGCGATGAAGTCAAAGCCGTGATAGCGGCGGGCGCAGACTGGATTCACTTTGACGTGATGGACAACCATTACGTGCCCAACCTCACGTTCGGCCCGATGATTTGCCAAGCCCTCAAACCGCATTGCAAACGTTCCGACGGCGTAGCAGTTCCCATCGACGTGCACTTGATGGTGCAACCGGTCGATGCACTGGCAGCAGCCTTTGCAGAGGCAGGCGCAGACCTCATCAGCTTTCACCCTGACGCATCCGGCCACGTGCACCGCAGCATTCAAGCCATCAAAGCCAAAGGCTGCAAGGCCGGCTTGGTCTTCAACCCCGCAGCGGCCCTGAGCGTGCTGGACTGGGTGATTGACGACATTGACTTGATTTTGATCATGAGCGTCAACCCCGGCTTTGGCGGCCAGTCCTTCATCGACAGCGCCTTGCGCAAAATTGAAGACGTGCGCAAACGCATTGATGCCTGCGGCAAAGACATTCGGCTCGAAGTAGACGGCGGCATCAAAACCGACAACATTGCACGCGTTGCGGCTGCCGGAGCAGACACCTTTGTCGCCGGCAGTGCCATTTTTGGCCAGCCGGATTACAAGAGCGTCATTGATGCGATGCGGGTGGCTTTGGCGAAGTAGCTACAGCAACTGCAAATGCTCGGCTTTGGCGCCTTGAACGGCATTTAAGGCGACCCGATGGTCCAAGGTGGCCAATGCGCCTCCATGGGCAACGGCCAGCGCCAGCAAATAAATATCCGTGACCTGGTTATGGCCCATGACGCGGCTCCAATTGATTTTTGAATCGTCTTTCAGTGTGACATCACAGGGCCAAAATGCATGGTCTGTGTCTTTGCACAATTGGCTAAGTTGCGCGCGTACTGCTTCAAAACCTGCTGGCCCGTAAGCGCTGTAACCCGGTAAATTTAAAACCCGCAGCACACCGTTTTCTGTCAGTGCGCATGTGGCAATTTTTAAATTCGGCTGGGCGATGAGGCTTTGAACGATTGCGTGATGGATGTGCGCTTCATCCAGCAGAGCCACCAACACGTTCACATCCAGCAACAGGCGCATCAAATGCCCTCTTGTTCCATAAGTTTGTAGACGTGCTCGCTGGTGATGATTTCGTTGCGCGCGGGCAGTACTGCGTATTTGCTGCGAGTGGCTGGGCGCTGCGCGGCTGGTGTTTGCATGCTGCGTATGCCCAATCGCATCAACTCAGACACGGCAGCGCCAATCGACAGGTGTTCCCGCTGGGCTTTTTGTCTGGCGATATTAAATACGTCTTCATCTAGCGTTAAAGTTGTTCGCATTATTTACCTTTCCGACCTTAATTGAGTTTAAAACATCAAAACATCAAAACATCAATTTAGCATCAAATTATAAACCGATACCTAATTTCTATATGCGTTCAAAAATCTTCAACGCCGCCATCATTGACCTGGACGGCACGATGGTCGACACCATGGGTGATTTTGTGGTGGCGACCAACCTGATGTTGCTGGATCTGGGTTACCAGCCGGTTGACCGGGCGGTGGTATCACTGCGGGTGGGAAAGGGCTCTGAGTACCTCGTGAATTCAGTGCTAAATCATGCTGTAGACCAATCAATACGTGTGTCTATAGCTCCTGTTAATGTAGCAGAATTGAAGCATGCAGTTGACCTGTACCAGCAGCATTACCGCACCATCAATGGCCAGCATGCGCAGGTCTACCCCGGTGTGGTCGATGGCCTGCACGCTTTGCAGTGCTCGGGGCTCAAGCTGGCCTGTCTGACCAACAAGCCGCTTGGCTTTGCGCGTGAGCTGCTCAAACTCAAAGGCTTGGACGGCTTTTTTAGCCATGTGTTTGGTGGCGATTCTTTTGCTGCCAAAAAGCCCGATGCAATGCCCGTGCTCAAGACCTGTGAGGCTCTAGGAACGCCGCCCGCCAACACCTTGATGGTTGGCGATTCAAGCAACGATGCTGAGGCGGCCCGCGCTGCCGGTTGCCCGGTGGTCTTGGTGACCTACGGCTACAACCATCACCGACCGATTCGCGGCGTTGATGCCGACGGTTTTGTTGACGCGCTGACCGGCATTTACCAGGTTTTTAAAGGCCTGAATCAGTCGACGCCGTGACCTTTGATAAATGTTTCTAGCTGTTTGATCTGATCGCCTTGCTGGCGAATGATGTCTTTGACGATGTCACCGATAGACACCATGCCCAGCACTTTGCCTTCGGAAACGACGGGCAGATGGCGAATGTTGCGTGATGACATGGTGTTCATGCATTGGTCAAGTTCATCTGCAAGTCCCACCGTCAGGGGGTCTTTGGTCATGATGCCGCCAAGCAGGGTTTGTTTGGCATTCCAGCCTGGCAGTAGCACCTTGATGGCGCAGTCCCCCTGAGTGACGATGCCTTTGAGGCGCCCATCCTCTACGATCATGATTGATCGCACCTTGTTATTTTTCATCAACTCAAGCGCATCAAACACCGAATCTGCGGCGGTCAAAGAAATGATGTGTGCGGGTTTTTGCTGGATGCAGTTTTTGACGGTGGCCACAGGGTTTTCTCTTCAAAAAGCGGTCAATATAAACAATTTCACTATAGCAGCACTCGCCCGATTGGATGAAAACCTCAGCTTATTCCATTTCCACATCATTCGTGAACGCGAAGGCGAAGAGGGCGACAGTACAAGCGTACGGCTAGCGAAGCCGACAAAGTGCACGGATGATTTGGAAATGGAATTAAACCGATATTGTCGATGCGCTGGCAGGTGGCGCCGACACTGTGTCGGCCGCTGCTGGGCTAGCGCTGGCTGGGCTATCCAATTGATCCGGCCCTGTGAAATATGAACCGTTTGCCCTGAGCCTGTCGAAGGGTTGGCACCGGCTTCGACAAGCTCAGCCCGAACGGAAGTTAAGACTTCATCGGGCCGGAGCAATATCCTTAGCCGTGACCCAACGTCCTTGCCCCGCGCCTGGCCACAGACCTGCGTCCGCATAAACAATCTCGGTAAAAAATTAGAGAGGCTTACCCAACAGCGCATCTTTGAGTTTGCTGTCACCGGGCGAAGCGCCTAGCCAAATGCGCATCATGGCGGCATAAAATTCAGGCTCCTTGAAGGGCTCGCCTTGCGCTTTGCCCTTGATGGAAATGACCATGCCGTTGCCTGGAATCCAGTCGACCGTGAAATTGTCGCCCGCTGCAAGCTTCTTTTGGTCTGAAAATATTTGCCCCATTTTGACCATTCCTGGGGTCAATTTTGGCAGTTCAGCTTTTGCTGTGTTGTCCTCAAAGCCTTTGGTGAACGATTTTCCAATATCGTCGGCATCGACTTCACGCAGCATCGTGACAATTAAGCGCTTGGGACCAGGTGCGGCAAAAAACGCATCGGTTGTGGCTACTTTTTTGCTGACATATAAAGCGCCAGCATAGACTTTGAAAACCGCCCGATAACGCACACCCGCGCCATTGAGAACGAGTTTGCTGCCTTGAAAATCGATCGTTTCCTCGATCTTTACGCCAGCCATATCAAGCGTGGCTGCGTTGACGCTGATAGACAGCAGCAACGCAGCCAGCGTGGTGATGCATTGTTTGACAAAAGCCATCCAGTCCTCCTGATTGATTAGCGCAATAGAACGGTCGTACTATTTTTCAATTGGCGATTGTATCGAGCAAGCACGGGCCGCCGTGAGGATGGTCTCGAGATCGGAGGTTCATGCTGTTTTGATACACTCGCCAAATATGTCAACGCATAGCTTCATTCACCCAAGCCTTATCAGCCAGCCAGGTCTTGCAGACCGGGGAGCTTGGCTATGGCGAGGCTCAAGCTTCAACACTTGAGTAGCCGCGCCCTCGACGCCTTGGTCGGGTTGGCGCATATTGAATGAACCGGGGTCACACTGTCAGCTGTGGCCCACTTGCGAAGGATGCCGTCTTGATCACCGAACTTGAATTTAAAAGCCTGGCAAGCCAGGGCTACAACCGTATTCCGTTGATGGTCGAAGCGTTTGCCGATTTAGAAACACCGCTGTCGCTCTACCTCAAACTGGCTTTTTCCAAAGACCAAGGCAAATACAGTTTTTTGCTTGAATCGGTGGTGGGCGGTGAGCGCTTCGGGCGCTACAGCTTTATTGGCTTGCCCGCACGTACGCTGGTGCGGGCCTCGGGCTTCGGTGCGCAAGCCGTCACAGAAGTCGTGACCGACGGCAAAGTGGTTGAAACCTCACAGCAAAATCCGCTGGACTTCGTCAGTGATTACCAAAAACGCTTCAAAGTCGCCTTGCGTCCAGGTTTGCCGCGCTTTTGTGGCGGGCTGGCGGGTTATTTTGGCTATGACGCGGTTCGCTATATCGAAAAAAAGCTTGAAGCTTCTTGCCCGCCCGACACGCTGGGCTGCCCAGACATTTTGCTGTTGCAGTGTGAAGAACTGGCGGTAATTGACAATCTTTCAGGCAAGCTTTACCTGATGGTTTACGCTGACCCGAGGCAACCAGAGGCCTACACCAACGCCAAAAAGCGCTTGCGTGAATTGAAAGAGCAACTGAAGTATTCGGTCAGCGCGCCAGTCGTCAAAGCATCACAAAGCTACCCGGCCGAGCGCGACTTTGCCAAGGCTGACTACATTGCTGCCGTTGAAAAAGCCAAACGCATGATTGAAGCCGGTGACTTCATGCAGGTGCAGGTGGGCCAGCGCATTAAAAAACGTTATACCGAATCGCCCCTGAGCCTGTACCGCGCGCTGCGCTCCTTGAACCCATCGCCGTACATGTACTACTACCATTTCGGAGATTTTCATGTGGTGGGTGCTTCGCCCGAGATTTTGGTGCGGCAGGAGTTGGTTGCAAGCAGCGAAGGGGGCGGCCAGAAAATTACAATTCGCCCCCTCGCAGGCACGCGTCCACGCGGCTCCTCAGCCGAGGCTGATAAAGCCGTCGAACAAGAGCTTGTCAACGACCCCAAAGAGCGTGCCGAGCACGTCATGCTGATCGACCTGGCCCGCAATGACATTGGCCGGATTGCCAAAGTTGGCA